>JBDSVN010000072.1:0-8865 GCA_039927175.1 Lysobacteraceae bacterium
GGAAGCCGAGGTCGCCGCAAGGTATTTGAGCCATGAGTTCCTCACGGGCGCACCTGACATTCGCCTCGCACAATTCGCTCAAGGTGCCATTTGCCGTATCGCCGGTGATCCGGTGCTCGTACTGCGATCAGATCCGCGCATTACGGTGGCTTTGGAATGGATGCGTCGAGGGCTCGCGACGCCGATGCGCCTGCAGGATGTTGCCCGGGTCGTGCATCTCTCGCTTGGAAGATTCCGGCACCTGTTCGTGGCGCAGACCGGAACTTCATTCCGCGCGTGGCTCCTGTGGGCGCGCGCCGAACATGCGGTGGCAGCGGCCACGACGGGACTGTCGTGGACTGCCGCCGCACAAGAAGCTGGCTTTTCGGATGCGGGTCACTTCACCCGAACTTGCAGGCGCGTATTCGGCATAGCGCCGACCATGCTGGTGTTCGAGAAGGTTGCAAACGCCGGGCATACCCAACTGTGAGTCTTGTGGTTGCAATGCCACTGTCGGACTCTGCGGCATTCGGTGTCTTTTGGTACCCGAAGCGTTCTGTCAGGCAACGCCGTCTGGTCAGCGAAGGTTAGCCCTTAGATTCAAGCACCCCGCAGTGATCCCTCGGAAGATAGCCCTACGGATCAAGCATCCGTGCCACCACCCAACGAGGAACTGTCATGAATGCCAACGATGTCGTCTTTACCTGCAAATGCGCCAACTGCCAAGGTGCTGCCTGCACCTGTGGTTGCCAGTCCGCTTCTGCCGAACCAGCCGCTTCGCCATGCGGCTGCGGCTGCAACGCCGGACAGTCCTGCCATTGCGGCGAGTCGCGGACTTAATTCCGGCCAGAAAGAATACAGAGGTCGAGGCGATTTCCCTGCGTTCGACGCCGACCGATAGGGATGTCGGTCGGTGACGGACGCCTCAATCATTGCCAAATAAACTGGCTGGAAGGTGTCTAGAAAGTCCCGGGCGATTCACGTTCAACAAGATCCACAACCCATCCAACCGGCTGGTCGCGAACGACGGATGTCGGAAGACCGTCTGAAGGTCTGTCGCAGAAATGAACTGAATTCCGTTGATCCTCGTCCATGCTTCCACTCATAGGTGATTCGAATGAGCAAGACATTGTTGGCGGTATTTTGGGTCGCGATGTTAACCGTGATGTTTACGGCGCCGGCACGCGCCGAAGAGGTGCAGGTGAGTCGCAAGGCATACTCCCTGCAGGTGCAGCAGCAGGGTCACGGTCCCATCGTCGTCGTATTCGAGTCCGGCTTTGGCCAAGGTGCCGGCGTATGGAAAGATGTGATATCCGAGCTCGGGGCCGAATGCGAGTGCATCGCCTATGCCCGCGCTGGGCTGGGCAAATCTGGAACGGACGGGAAGCCCAAGACGATCCAGGAGCATCTGGCGGATCTCGGCGCGGTGATGGACGCACTGGTGCCGGATCGGAAGGTGCTGCTGGTGGGACACTCCTACGGAGGTTTGTTGGTTACCCAGTTCGCGCGCCTGCATCCTGGCCGGCTGCAGGGCTTGGTATTGGTTGACCCGGCGACCATGAGCCAACGTCTCGAGTTCAAGAAGGCAAATCTTGCCAGGGTGCTGGCCGACGACAAGTCGCTGCTCGCGATGCTGCCTCCTGCGATGGCCGAGGACTACAAGCTGCTGGTCATCCAGTTGGACAACAAAGCGGCTGCGGTGCCAGGACAGCAGATCGATGTCCCGGTGGCCCTCCTGACGTCGACGCAGGTGTCGGCCAAGCCGCTCGTGTTCGAGGAAACGCAGCAGGGCAAGGACATCTGGAAGCGCCAGCACGCAATGTTGTTCGCAGAATTTTCGCGTGGCACCCATCAGTATTTTGCGACTGGCCACAATATTCACCGCGAGGATCCAAAGGCGGTCGCAAATGCCATTCGGGTTGTCGCGGCTACAGCAGCGGGTGGTGGAAATTAACCGGAAAAGCTATGGGCTCAAAGTGCGGGGCGAATCATTACCCAATCTCTGTCTTTTGGTCGCGCTCAGCCTCTCCCGGTTGCCCGATCTGACGGACTGGGTGGCAAGTGCCATCCTTCCGCACATGTCTGATTATGGCGAGCAGCAGCTTCTGGCCGAATCGCGAGCGTCTTAGTGCGACCGCTACCGAGATCGGGGAGCGTTCGCTTTCGGGGAGGTAGTCACCACCGAACACGTATGGCCAATGAATTGCAATCCTTGTTCTGGATCAAGTAGCCGCACAGATCTCCCGTAACAGGCTGCGCAACCAGCGATGCGCCGGATCGGCATCGAGGCGTGGATGCCAGAGTATTGAAACTGTGAAATCCGGCACCGGTACCGGCAAGGGAAAGCTATCCATTCCGGCACGCAGACTGCCGGTGTGTCGTTCGGGAACACTTGCGATCAGGTCACTGGCCCGGGCGAGGGCCAGTGCCATCGCGAAACCACTGACGATCGAAACGATCTCCCGTTCCAGCCCGAACGGCGACAAGGCTTCATCGATCGGCCCCTTGTCGAGTCCCTCACGCGAGACGCTGATGTGCCTGCCCGCCGCATAGCGGGAGGCCGTGATCGTGCCCTTGTTCAGTGCATGCCCCTTTCGCACAACACCCACGTAACGATCGCGGAATAGCGCCTGCACGCGCAGTTCGGGGGTCGTCAATTTATCGACCACGCCCGTCTCCAGGTCAACGGTCCCGTCGCGAAGCGGACCACTGTCTTTGTCAGGCTTCTGCACGAAGCGCAGCCGCACGCCTGGAGCTTCCTCGCCGACGCGCGCAATGAGGGGCGCTCCGAAGTTCTCCACAAAACCCTCGCTCGTTCGCAGCGTGAACGTTCTGACGAGCTGTTTGAGGTTGAGGCTTTCGGATGGGCGTAGAACCGCTTTCCCTTCCTCCACGAGCTGGCTGACGCACTCGCGAAGTTCGAGTGCCCGCGGTGTCGGAACCAAGCCCCGTCCGGCCCTGACCAGCAGCGGGTCGCCAGTCGTCTCGCGCAAGCGCGCCAGTGCCCGGCTCATAGCCGACGGGCTGAGGCGCAGCCGTCGCGCTGCCCCTGCGACGCTGCCTTCCGCGAGCAACACGTTGAGTGTGACAAGCAGGTTGAGATCGGGGGTCGACATGATCCGTACTCTGGCACTGTCCAGACATGGCGTCAAACGCACGAATAATGTGCAAATGCTGCGCCTTCCGCTATGTCATCCAGCGGACTAGGCTGCTGACAGCTACGTTTCGGGAGTCATCCGATCATGTCAATGCCGACTCTTCCAACTCGTAATGAGGCAGTCGCTTCAAGCGCAAAGTACACGGCATCGATGCGGTGGACGCTCGTGAGCCTTTCGCTATCGATGTTGATGCCATCGCTCGACACCAGCATTGCCAATGTTGGCTTGCCGACATTGGCCCAAGCGTTCACCGCCTCCTTCCAGGAAGTCCAATGGATCGTTCTCGCCTATCTCCTCGCCATCACGGCGTTGATCGTCAGTGTCGGGCGACTCGGCGACATCATGGGCCGCCGACGCCTGCTATTGGCCGGAATTGTTCTTTTTACGGTGTCCTCGCTTCTGTGCGGCGTGGCTCCCACACTCTGGCTGCTAATTGCGGCTCGGGCTGCACAGGGTCTGGGCGCGGCCATCATGATGGCCCTTACCGTAGCTTTCGTCGGTGAGACGGTTCCGAAGGAACGGACCGGTAGCGTCATGGGGCTGCTCGGAACGATGTCCGCGATCGGCACCACCCTCGGCCCTTCGCTCGGCGGTTTGTTGATCGCCGGATTTGGCTGGCCAACCATTTTTCTCGTCAACGTGCCGCTCGGTATCCTGAGCTTTCTGCTCGCGCATCGCTACCTGCCTGTTGATGGCCGGGGGACGAAGGCGGATTCGGCTCGTTTCGACCATGCGGGCACGTTGCTACTTGCCCTGACGCTTGCAGCGTATGCACTCGCCATGACGATCGGCCGCAGTCATTTCGGCCCGCTTAATCTCGCTTTGCTGTTGGCTGCCGTCTGCGGAGTCGGTCTGTTCGTATTCGCCGAGGCGAGATCCGCATCGCCCTTGATCCGATTGGCGATGTTCCGCGATCCGGTATTGAGTGCGGGCCTTGCCATGAGCACGCTCGTTTCGACGGTGATGATGGCAACACTGGTGGTTGGGCCGTTCTACCTCTCTCGTGCGCTTGGGCTCAAAGCGGCTCTTATCGGACTCGTCCTGTCGGCTGGTCCGCTGGTCGCCGCGCTGACCGGCGTGCCGGCGGGCCGTTTCGTGGACCGTTTTGGCGCGCAATGGATGACTATCGCGGGGCTCGTCGGAATAGCGGTCGGGTCTGCCGTTCTATCCATCATGCCGACGAGGTTCGGCATCGCCGGCTACATCGCCCCTATCGTGGTTCTTACCGCCAGCTATGCGTTGTTCCAAGCGGCCAACAACACCGTCATCATGACGAATATTCGCGCGGAGCAGCGGGGCGTCATTTCAGGCCTGCTCAGTCTGTCGCGCAATCTCGGGCTCATCACCGGGGCATCCGTCATGGGCGCCGTGTTTGCATTCGCATCGGCAGCAAGCGACATCACCATGGCACATCCTGCGGCCGTTGCTATCGGCATGCGTACCACCTTCGCAGTCGCGGCGACATTGATCGGTGTCGCTATCGCCATCGCAGTAGCGAGCCGTAATCTCGTCAGACGTTCTTCACTCCGGCTCCGTAGAAGCGTGTCATGACGCAAATCGAGCTCGCGCACGGTGCTCTGAATCAGCCCGGATTCGGTAAGTGATCGAATTTTCGCTTTTGGCACGAAACGAAAGTCCGCATTCAGGAAAGCAATCAAAGGGCGGGAATGTCAGGCACTGGCCGGTTGCTGTCAGTCGACTGCTGTTCTCAGCAATCCTGCCGAGTTTCACCTGCTCCGCTTCTGCCGCTGGTGGGAAGGTGATCGAAACAGAAGCAGTTTCGTGGGCGGAAACACCAATGTGTGTACAGCGGCAAATCACCTAAGTGTGTCCAACTCGTACACACTTTGGTGTTCTGCCCACACGCCCGCAGCGCAGTACTGACAGCAGGGATTTCCGGAATTTGCACTAGAATGGTGCAATGAAGTTAATAGCCGCGCCGGCCCTTGATGCGATCGCCACGCCCGTAGCCTGGGCAGATGCCGATGATCGGATCGTCGGCTGCAACAGCGCCTTCGCACGCTGGCTTGGGGTCAGCGTACGAAGGCTCGACGGCATGCTGCTGGCCGATCTGGATATTGAGAATGGCCGCCTTGCCAACCTGATTGCGCGATTGGCCGCCGCCGCCGAGCCCATGCGCGTGCGACGTGCCTGCCTGCGAGCGCCCGGCGGAACAGAGCGTTTTGCCGATTTGATGCTTGCGCGGGATGAAACCGGCTTGCGTATCGAAGCGTGGCCAGCCGACGAATTCCCCGGGATTGATCCAGCAACGGCAATGCCGGCCGCGTTGCACGCCGCGCTCAAGGGTCTCGCCCACGAAATCCGCAATCCGCTCGCGGGCTTGAAGGGTGCGGCGCAATTGCTCGCGCGTCGCGCATCATCGCGACTCGACAACGACGACGAACGCGAACTGATCGGGGTGATCGGCGACGAAGTCGATCGCCTCGCCGCATTGCTTGAACGCCTCGTCAATCCAGCGCCATCGCGTGCGTTCGAGTCGGTCAACATCCACAGCGTGCTCGAACGCGTGCGCATGCTCGCCGATGCGGATGCAGGTTGGGCGATCAAGCTCGGGCGCGATTACGATCCGAGCCTGCCGAATATTTCCGGCGACGTCGATCGACTTACCCAAGCGCTGTGGAACCTCGTACGCAACGCACTCGAATCCGGCGCGAACACGATTAGCCTGCGTACACGCGCCGAACATGGCGTGCTGATCGGCGATGTCGCGCATCGCCTCGTGCTGCGGATCGAGATCGTCGACGATGGTCGCGGCGTTCCCGACGACCTCGTCGAGCGCATCTTCCTGCCGCTGGTGTCCGACCGCGCCGAAGGCTCCGGCCTCGGCTTGCCGCTCGCGCAACAGATCGTGCGCGAACACGGCGGCACAATGAGCTACCGCTCGCGCCCGGGACACACGGTATTCACCCTGATGGTGCCGGTACCGGAGGTCGACGATGCAACTGAATGATGGCTCGCGCCAACGCACGCAGGCGCGTGTGTGGATCGTCGACGACGACCGCAGCGTGCGCTTCGTGCTGGCCGAAGCATTGCGCGATGCAGGTTTCGCGGTGCAGGCATTCGATGGTGGGCTCGCAGCGTTGGCGGCGCTCGCAACCGAAGCATCTCCACGCCTGGTGTTCACCGACATCCGCATGCCCGGAATGGATGGCTTCGCTTTCCTCGACGCGCTCAAGGCACGCGATCCGGAATTGCCGGTGATCGTGATGTCGGCGTGGACCGACATCGCATCCACCGCCGGCGCATTCCGCGGCGGCGCGCACGAATTCCTGTCCAAGCCATTCGATCTCGACGAAGCAGTTGCCTTGGCAAGACGCGCGTTGCCGAGCGTGGCGACGAACAGCGATGAGCCAGCGCTTGCGCACACCGATCCGTCAGCAACGACGCGTGACGACAACGCCTTGCTCGGTAGCGCACCAGCAATGCGCGACTTGTTCCGTGCTATCGGCCGGCTCGCGCAAGCGCCGCTATCAGTCTTGATCACCGGCGAAACCGGAACCGGCAAGGAACTCGTGGCGCGTGCACTGCATCGCGAATCGCCACGCGCGCACAAACCCTTCGTCGCATTGAACACTGCAGCGATTCCCGCAGAATTGCTTGAATCCGAACTATTCGGCCACGAGGCCGGCGCGTTCACCGGTGCAACACGGCGCCATGCCGGCCGCTTCGAACAAGCCAATGGCGGCACGTTGTTCCTCGATGAAATCGGTGACATGCCGGCGCCATTGCAGACCCGCTTGCTGCGCGTGCTGGCCGAAGACGAATTTTTCCGCGTTGGCGGCCGCGAGCTGATCCGCGTCGACGTGCGCGTCATTGCGGCTACGCACCAGGATCTTGACGCATTGGTCGCCGATGGACGTTTCCGCGCCGATCTGCTGCATCGCCTCGATGTGGTGCGGTTGCAACTACCGCCATTGCGCGAACGCCGTGCGGACATCGCTGATCTCGCCGCGCATTTCCTTGCCAATGCAGCCACGCGCTTCAAGGCACCGATCAAGAAACTGTCGGCCGATGCACTACGTCTGCTTGAATTACATCCATGGCCAGGCAATGTGCGCGAACTCGAAAATCTGTGCTGGCGGCTTGCCGCGTTGGCGCCTGGTCAAAGCATCCGTACCGTCGATGTGCGTGCATCATTACGCGGCTTGCCGCACGCAACGCAGGCCGCAGATCCGGATGCGTGGACGCAGCGCCTGACTGCATGGGCGCGCATCGCACTCAACGATGGCGCAGCCGATGTACACGGGCGCGCCAAGCAAAGCTTCGAGCAGGCACTGTTTGCCGCCGCGCTGGAGCATACCGATGGCCATCGCCAACTAGCGGCGGAATTGCTCGGGCTTGGCCGCAACACGCTCACGCGCAAGCTGGGCCGCAAGCGCAAACCGACTGCAAAATGAACGCGACCCGCGCCATCGGCGGGTCGTCGCGTTACGATGCACCTCCGCTTTTCACAGGAAACCACCATGCTGCGTTCACTCACCGTCCTGGCCTGCGCACTTGCGCTCACCGCCACCGGCTGCTCCGCACTGAAGCCGAAGCCAAAACATTACGAAGTCGCACTGGCACCGACGGTCGGCAACAACGTTGCCGGTCAACTCGATGTCACCGTGGTCTCCGACGGCGTGCATCTGCAGGGCCGTTTGACCGGACTCGAGCCCGGCAGCACGCACGGGTTCCACATTCACGAACACGGCGATTGCAGCGCTCCCGATGCGAGCAGCGCAGGCGGCCATTTCAACCCGAACGGCTCAGCGCATGGCGATCCAGTCGGCCTTGTTCACCACGCCGGCGACATTGCCAACCAGGTTGCCGATGCGCAAGGCAGTGCCACAGTCGACGTCACCGTGCACAACGTGACGTTGGGCTCCGGATCGTCCGATGACGTGCTCGGTCGTTCGATCGTCGTGCACCGCGATCCCGACGATTACACCAGCCAGCCGTCCGGTAATTCCGGCCCGCGCCAGGCTTGCGGCGTGATCCTGCTCAAGCAATGAGTATCGAACCATGAGCGTCGAACACGAAAAGCGCGCACCCATCGTGATCCGCGAAGCGCGCGCAGGGGATGCCGCACAACTCGCCGCGTGGGCGATTGCGATGGCGCTGGAAACCGAAGAGAAAAAGCTTGATTCGGAAACCATCAAGCGCGGCGTGCGTGGCGTGCTCGATGACGCTGCGCGCGGCCGCTATTTCATCGCCGATCGCGTGCACGACGGGGTCGCGATGGCGATCGGCACGCTGATGGTGACGCTCGAATGGAGCGACTGGCGCTGCGGCGACTGGTGGTGGATCCAGAGCGTGTATGTCGCGCCGGAATATCGCCGTCGCGGCGTGTACGGCGCGCTCCACAACCACGTTCGCACGCTTGCCGAAGCGGATCCGCTGGTATGCGGCCTGCGCCTGTACGTCGAACGCGACAACCTCGACGCGCAACGCACCTACAAGGCGATGGGCATGCACGATGCGGGATATCGCGTGTACGAAGGCGAGTTTGCGAAAGCGCGTGGCTGAAATGTTTCCTCGGCATCCGATGCAGCGAAAATGAAACACGATCCGGCGACTTCGATCGAACACAGTTGGATCGCGAATGCGGATGCGTGGACGACAGCTGTGCGCGAAGGCCGCATCGAAAGCCGGCGCGTCGCCACCGATCGCGCCATCGTCGATGCAATCCTCGAACGCAAACCACGGCGCGTACTTGATGTCGGTT
>JBDSVN010000073.1:0-4064 GCA_039927175.1 Lysobacteraceae bacterium
CGATGCCGAGGTAATCGCCGAACAGCCAGTAATTGCGGTTGTGCGCGCACTGGAAGCCGGGCTTGGCGTAGGCCGATACTTCGTAGTGGTCGAATCCCGCAGCGGCGATCAAACGTTGGCAATGTTCCTGGATGTCCCACGCATGATCTTCATCCGGAATGTCGGTGGGCGGTTTCGCGGCGAACACCGTGTTCGGCTCCAGTGTGAGTTGGTAATGCGACAGATGCGTTGGCTGCAATGCGAATGCGCGTTCGATGTCGTATTCGGCCATCGCCAGTGTTTGCCCCGGCAGCGCGTACATCAGATCGATGTTGAAGTTGGAATAACCCGCGTCCTGCGCGAGCCTGATCGCGGTTTCGGCTTGCGCACTGTCGTGGATGCGGCCGAGCTTTTGCAGGCAATCGTCATCGAAACTCTGCACACCAAATGACAGCCGATTTACACCCACTGCAAGGTAGTGTTCGAAGCGACCATGCTCGGCGGTGCCGGGATTTGTTTCCAGCGTGATTTCGAGATTCGGCGCGAAGCGCAATCGCGACGATGCGGCTTGCAGGAAGCGGTCGATCGCATCTGGCGGAAACAGCGATGGCGTGCCGCCGCCGAAGAACACGCTGGTGATGACGCGGCCCCAGACCAGCGGCAGATCCTGATCGAGATCGGCGATCAATGCATCGACATAACCATCGAACGGCAACGCGCCACGCGCTTCATGCGAATTGAAATCGCAATACGGACATTTGCGCACGCACCACGGAAGATGCACGTATAGCGACAGTGGTGGGTGAAGCAGCGCGCTTGCGGAGCGCTGCTCCGCGCGCTGCTGAACGCCCGAAGGCTGCGCCTGAGGGCCGGAAGGGTCAGGCATATAGGTCACTCACGACTGCGCCAATTTCTCGCGCAATGCAGCCAGCGCCTGTCCGCGATGACTGATGCGATTCTTCATCGCTGGATCAATCTCGGCAGCACTGAGGATTTGCCCATCGGGAAGAAACAACGGGTCGTAGCCGAAGCCCTGCATGCCGCACGGCGCATCGAG
This sequence comes from Lysobacteraceae bacterium, assembly GCA_039927175.1. Lineage (GTDB taxonomy): Bacteria > Pseudomonadota > Gammaproteobacteria > Xanthomonadales > Xanthomonadaceae > SZAS-103. Next base: position 1,037 of record JBDSVN010000073.1, read on the forward strand.
GATCTTTCCATGCCAACTGCCTTCGGCAATCAGCGGTTGCGGATCGTCCGCGCTGCGCAACAGCGCGAGCACGCAATAGAAATGCGCGCCGCGCCGATCATGCGGAACATCACGCAAGCGTTCGAGCAACAAGGCATTGTTCGCAGCTGCGTTACCGTGTTCCCCGGCGAAGCGCGCGGAAAACAATCCTGGTCCGCCATCAAGCGCATCCACCAGCAAACCGGAATCGTCGGCGAGCGCAGGCAGGCCGCTGATCAGCGCGGCATGGCGTGCTTTCAGCAACGCGTTCTCGACGAATGTCTTGCCGGTTTCGTCGATGTCGGCGATGCCGAATTCAGATTGTAAGTGCAGATCGATGTCCGAATCGACCAACAGGTCGCGTAATTCGGCGAGCTTGCCGGCGTTGCCGCTGGCGAGAACGAGTTTCATTGAGCCAGGTTTCATTGAGCCAGGTTTCATCGCGCCAGCTCCAGCAAATCCCAGCGATTGCCGTACAGATCCTCGAATACGGCGACGGTGCCATAGTCTTCAGTGCGCGGTGATTCGGTGAAGCGCACGCCGCGCGCGGTCAGGGCGGCGTGGTCACGATGGAAATCATCGGTGTACAGGAAGAATCCCACGCGCCCGCCGGTCTGATCGCCGACGCGCGCGCGCTGGACATCGTTGCCGGCTTGCGCGAGCAGTAACGCGGTGCCATCGGAATTTCGCGGGGCCACGAGTACCCAACGCTTGCGTTCGCCACGTGGCGCATCCTCGATCAGCTCGAATTCGAGAACCTGCGTGTAGTACGCGATCGCGCTGTCGTAATCGTCGACGACCAGCGTGACCGCGCCGATCCGCTGGGTCATTGCGCCAACGCAGCCTGCTGCAACGCCAGCAACTCACGCACGCCCTTTTCGCCGAGTGCGAGCAACGCATCGAGTTCGTCTCGGCGGAAGGCATGGCCTTCGGCGGTGCCCTGCAATTCGATAAAGCCGCCACCGTCGTTCATCACGATGTTCATGTCGGTGTCGCAGGACGAATCCTCGGCGTAATCCAGATCAAGCACGGGAATGCCCTGAAAGATTCCGACCGATACCGCGGCAACCGCGCCATGCAGCGGGTCTTTGCTGATATCGCCGCGTTGCTTCAGCAGGTTGAGCGCATCCACCAACGCGACGTAAGCGCCGGTGATCGCTGCAGTGCGGGTGCCGCCATCGGCCTGCAGCACGTCGCAGTCGATGGTGATGGTGCGCTCGCCGAGTGCGCGGCGATCGACGCATGCCCTCAGTGCACGACCAATCAGTCGCTGGATTTCCAGCGTGCGCCCACCTTGCTTGCCCTGCGCTGCTTCGCGGTTCATGCGCGAATGCGTGGAGCGCGGCAGCATGCCGTATTCGGCGGTCACCCAGCCTTCGCCTTTGCCGCGCAAGAAACCGGGCACGCGGTTCTCGATGCTGGCATTGCACAGCACGCGGGTGTCGCCAAAGCTCACCAGCACCGAACCTTCGGCATGGCGGGTGAAATGGCGCTGGATGGTGACATCGCGCAAAGCATCGGGTGCGCGACCGCTCGGGCGGATCGTGGTGGTCATGCGGGTTTCATGGAGCAGGCATCCTCGAGGAAGTTTCCTCAACGGCGGGCAGGGAGTTTACCATCGGCAACTCGACAACCTCGCTACATTGGCAGCGGGGCCGTGTCCAAGGAGCAACGATGACGATCCGCAGCATGACCGCATTCGCATCCGGCGAACGCACCACGCCATGGGGCATGTTGAGTTGCGACATCCGTGCGGTGAACCATCGCTTCTTCGAGCTCGGATTGCGCGTGCCTGAAGAACTGCGTCCGCAGGAAGCGATGTTGCGCGAACGCATCGGCCTGAAACTCAGTCGCGGCAAGATCGACGTGACCCTGCGCTGCCGTTCGCCGGAAGGCGCGAATGCGGCATTGCATCCGAATGCGTCGATGCTCGCACGACTGTCGGAACTCGCGCTCGATCTCGATGCTCGCTTTCCGCGCATGCAAACCGATTTCGTCGAGCTGCTGAAGATTCCCGGTTTTTTGAGTGAAGCTGTCCTGGATCAAGCGGGATTGCAGGCTGAAGCGTTGTTGTTGCTGGATGAAACGCTCGCCGAGTTCGTCGCCGCACGCGAACGCGAAGGCGGCAAGCTCGTGGCCGGCATGCGCGAGCGACTCGTTGCGATCACCGGCCTGGTGAAGCAGATTCGCGGGTGGATGCCGGAGATCCGCGCGGGCCTGCGGCAGAAATTCGAGGCACGCGTGGCCGACCTGAAACAGCCGCTGGAACCCGGGCGCCTGGAACAGGAAATGGTGCTGTGGCTGCAGAAACTCGATGTCGAGGAAGAACTCGATCGCCTCGACAGCCATCTCGTCGAAGCGCGCCGCGTGCTTGATCTTCCCGAGGCAGTCGGCCGCCGACTGGATTTCCTGATGCAGGAGTTCAATCGCGAAGCGAACACGCTCGGCTCGAAATCGGTGGACTCGCGCACCTCGCAGGCATCGGTCGATCTGAAAGTGTTGATCGAGCAGTTGCGCGAGCAGGTGCAGAACCTTGAATAGATAGAATCGTCGAAGATCGGGCATGCTGCCGCGACTCCGACCCGCGAATCGAAAAGCGAGGTTTTCGAGTCGCGACGCCGAGCCAACAAGCCGGCTCGGCGTCGGCACATCCCTGTGCCGAAGCGCGGCTTTGATTTGTTGGTTTCTAGAGGCATAGCCATGCGTGGAACGCTGTTCATCGTTGCGGCACCATCGGGGGCGGGCAAGTCCAGCATCGTCAATGCGGTGCTTGCACGCGATCCGGCGATCAGCCTGTCGATTTCGTATACCTCACGCGCGGCGCGGCCCGGCGAACGGCATGACAAGCACTATCATTTCGTCGGCGTCGACGAATTCCAGCGCATGATCGCTGCCGGTGATTTCTACGAACATGCGCTGGTTTATGGCGACTGGAAGGGCACTGCGCGGCAATCGGTCGAGCCGCAACTCGCTCAAGGCCGCGACGTGCTGCTGGAAATCGACTGGCAGG
>JBDSVN010000074.1:0-10262 GCA_039927175.1 Lysobacteraceae bacterium
TGCAAGCGCGAACTTCGATGTGGTCGCATCGTGTTGCAGAATGCCGCTGGCGTCGAGTTTGTTCGGTGCACCATCAGCAAGCGATGGCGTGGCAATGTCGAGATGCGTGATGCGCCAGTTGCTCGCACGCAACAGGCCATCATCGATTTGCATGCCGCGGGTGAGTGTCGGCAGTTTGAATGGCTTGGTGCTTGGCGGTTGCGTCGCCATCCAGCGTTGCATTGCCGACACGTCAAGATCGGGCGATTTCAGCACGATGCTGCTGATGTCGGTGCTGCGGCCGCGCAACGTTGCCCACGGCAACGCGAGTTCGATATGCGCGCTGCGGAAGAATGGCGTCGCGTCGCCGGGAATGGTTGCAGTCAGGCCGGGAAGCACTAGCCGCGGTTCCGGGCGTAATGCATAACTGCCGGGACCGCTGGTGTGCAGTTCGAGTTTCAGCGCGTTGCTGGCTTGATCGAGGATCAGCGCGGTCAATCGGGTCGGCTGCAGGAAATACGCGGCCACGACGGCACCGACAATCACCAGCGCAATAAATGCGAGCAGGACACGCAGCAGCCAATGCCTGCGCTTTCGCGGTTGGGCTGCGCCGTTGCGGCTGTCGGCGCTGCGCGCGCTCATTCGCCGCCCAGCGATTCTGGCAGCAGGGCGTCGACGAAGGCTTCCGGATCGAATACGCGCAGGTCTTCGAGTTGTTCGCCGAGGCCGACGAAACGGATCGGGATTCCGAATTCACGTGCGAGAGCAAACAACACGCCGCCACGCGCAGTACCGTCGAGCTTGGTCACTACCAATCCGGTCACTTTTGCGATTGCATGGAATTGGCGCAATTGCGAAATCGCGTTTTGTCCGGTGGTTCCGTCGATCACCATCAGCACTTCATGCGGTGCGGCTGGATCGATGCGTCCGAGCACGCGGCCGATCTTGCCGAGTTCGTTCATCAGTCCGGACTGCGTGTGCAGGCGGCCGGCGGTGTCGGCGATCAGGATATCCGTCCCGCGCGATTTCGCCGATTGCAATGCATCGAACGCGACCGATGCCGCATCCGATCCGCTGCCTTGTGCGATCACCGCGACGTTGTTGCGTTCGCCCCAGATTTTCAGTTGTTCGACTGCGGCCGCGCGAAAAGTATCGCCAGCGGCTAGCATCAGGCTGTAGCCATCGTGCTGGAAGCGGCGCGCGAGCTTGCCGATGGTAGTGGTCTTGCCGACGCCGTTGACGCCGATGGTCAGGATCACGAACGGTTTCGCATTCGTATCGATTGCCAGCGGCACCGCAATCGGACGCAGCATCGCGATCAATTCCGCGCGCAATGCGGCGAGCAGGGCACGGCCGTCGGCAAACTCGCGCTTGTGCATGCGCTTGCGCAGGTTTTCGCTGAGCTCGCTGCTGGCGGTGACGCCGACATCGGCGCTGATCAGCGCGGTTTCAATTTCGTCGAGCAAGGCGTCGTCGAGAATTGGATTGGCGCCGAGCAGCTCCATGACATCGCGACCAAACACGCTGTTGCGCAGGCGGTCACGCCAGCCACGTTTGCCTGGAGCAGCCGGTGGCGTGGCGGCGGCCTGGCCAAACACATTCGCGGATGCGTCAATGGCATGTCGCGCGGGTTCGCTGCCAGCTGGGGCTGGCGCGGAATCGGCTGGATCGGTGGGTTTTTTCTTCCAGAAACTGAACATGTTTCGCGAGTGCCGGGGCCACGAATGCGGGAGAATCGCGGCATGGTATCACTGGCACATGGCGCGGCTTTTCGCTCCATGGCGGCGAGGGAGCAGGGATGAAGCAAATATCGCGCGGCAGCGTGCGCATCATCGGCGGACAATGGCGTGGCTCGAAATTGCCGGTTGCCGAGGCCGCGGGTTTGCGCCCGACCTCCGATCGCGTCCGCGAAACCCTGTTCAATTGGCTGCAGGCTGTATTGCCCGGGGCGAGCGTGCTGGATTTGTTCGCCGGCACTGGTGCGTTGGGATTCGAGGCCGGTTCGCGTGGCGCAGCGCGGGTGGTGATGATCGAGCGTGATCCGACGCTGGCCGCCAGTCTGCATGCGAGTGCGACGCGTTTGCAGGCGGGGTCGATCGACATCGTCTGCGATGACGCATTGCGCTGGCTGGCCCACGATCCGGGACAGCGTTTCGATATCGTCTTCCTCGATCCGCCGTTTGCCGCCGGGCTCTGGCACCCGGCATCGGCCGCATTGCAGTCCTGTTTGGCTGACGACGCCTGGATTTATGTGGAAGGCCCGGCTGATGCAACTCCTGTCGTGCCAAAAAACTGGTATCTGCATCGCGAAGGCCGTACCCGCGACGTGCGTTTTGCGCTCTATCGGCGCGGCGCTGCTACACTTGCAGCCGATTCCGCCGAGCAGGATTCCGCCAGCGCATGAACCCGGCCAATCGCCGTTTCGCGGTCTATCCAGGCACGTTTGACCCGATCACCAACGGCCACGTCGATCTGGTCAGCCGTGCTGCTCCGCTGTTCGAGCGGATCGTTGTTGGCATCGCCGAAAGTCCCGGCAAAAGCCCGGCTTTTTCAGTGGATGAGCGGGTCAATCTCGCGCGGATCGCGCTGGCCGGCTTTCCCAACGTCGATGTCCGCGGCTTCGATTCCCTGCTGGCGCATTTCGTGCGCGATCTCGGCGCTGGTGTGTTGCTGCGCGGATTGCGCGCGGTGTCGGATTTTGAATACGAATTCCAGCTTGCCAGCATGAATCGGCACCTGATTCCGGAGGTCGAAACCCTGTTCCTGACGCCTTCGGAGCAATACAGCTTCATTTCGTCGTCGCTGGTCCGGGAAATTGGCCGACTTGGCGGCGATGTGACCGGGTTCGTGCATCCTGCGGTGCAGGCTGCGTTACATTTACGCTGGAAACGTGGATGATTCGTTACTGATCGGCATTTATTTCAGGGGAAAATCTCATGACCCGTACTCGTCTTGTTCCATTATTCGCAGCGCTTGCCGTCCTGCTGCTGTTTGCAGGTTGCAAGAAGCAGGAAGCGCCGGTTGCAGTCGTCGCGCCGTTGCACGCACCAGCCAGCCAGACCGACGACGCCGGCTGGAAGGCCTACTTCCAGGATGTGATCGGCCGCAACAGTCAGGGTGTCACAGATCGCAGTAATGCGTATTACATGCCCGCGCCGGGTGGTGCAGATTACGACGGCATGTATTCCCGCCAATCGCAAGGTGTTAAAGATGTGGTTGCGCGCGGTGTGTTGCCGGGCAACCTGCTTGCCTTCATGTCGCCGGATTCGAGCAAGATGGCCGATCTGGTGGTTGATGCGTTCAAGGATTCGTCTGCAGGCAGCATGAAGGGTGTGATCGTACTGTTTGTCGGCAAGGCGGCCGATGGAGATCGCGTCAAGGCAGCGGTTGCGACCAGCGGTGCGACTTATCGGTTCGTCGAAGCTAAATGACGTATTGACCCCTCGCGCAATCGCGCGAGGATTTTTGCTGGCATGTCATCCCGCACAGGTGGGGATTCAGTGCCTTTGCCCCTGCTCGCGGATGACTCGACCCACGTTTCCAAAATGGCCCTGTTGATCAACGATCTCTGTGTGAACTGTGACGTCTGCGCTCCGGTATGCCCAAACACGGCGATTACCCAGGGCGAGACGATCTACGAGATCAATCCGTCGCGCTGCACCGAATGCGTCGGTCATTACGACGAACCGCAATGCGTCGAGGTGTGCCCGGTCGAATGCATCTTTGTCGATCCCGAACACGTCGAATCGCGTGATGAGCTGATGGAGCGATACCAGCAACTGACCGAGGAGCAAGCGTGAACCTGACGCATCGTCTTGTCGTCTTCGTATGCACCGCTGTGCTGGCTTGTACGGCCGCAATTGCTGCACCGGATGGTTCCGCGCATACGCGCAAGTCGGCGAGCGATCAGGCGACAGACAGATCATCGTTGCCAACACACCCTCCCGGCGCAGTCATCGCCAGCGCGCACTATCTCGCCACGCAAGCCGGTAAAGATGTGCTTGCCAAAGGTGGCAATGCCTTCGACGCGGCAGTCGCGGTTGCATCAACGCTCGGCGTGGTCGAGCCGGAAAGTTCCGGCATCGGCGGCGGCGGATTCTTCCTGATCCATGTTGCAAAAACCAATCAGGACATCTTCATCGATGCGCGCGAGGTCGCGCCAGCATCGGTGACGGCGGCCGAGTATCTCGGCGCCGACGACAAGCTTGATCACGACAAGGCGCTCGATGGCCCACTGTCCTCCGGCATTCCCGGCGAACCAGCGGGCTGGGTGTATCTGTCGAAACATTTCGGTCGGCTGTCGCTGAAACAATCACTTGCGCCTGCAATCCGGGTCGCGCGCGATGGCTTTCCCGTTTATCAGCGAATGGTGGATGAGTACGGCGCAGGCTGTACCGCTGGCTACACCGATTGTTCGGATGTTCGCGCCGGGGTGATGCGGCGCTGGCCGGCAACGCGTGCTGTGTACGAACCCGAGGGCAAACCGCTGCAGGTTGGCGACACGATGCGCCAACCGGAATTGGCGATGACGATGCAGGCGCTTGCCGATCGTGGTTTCGATGGTTTCTATCGCGGTCCGGTCGCGGCGAAGATCGTTGCTGCGATCAACGCTGCTGGCGGCCACTGGACTGCCGACGATCTTACCAACTATCAAATCAGGCTGCGCGAGCCGCTCCGTTTGCACTATCAAGGCTGGGACATCGTCACCGCGCCGCCGCCGTCTTCAGGAGGGGTGGCGATTGCGGAGATGCTCAACATCCTGTCGGCTTGGGATCTGCCCAAACTTGATCCAGCCAAGCGCGTGCACCTGATCGTCGAAGCGATGCGGCGCGCCTTTCGTGATCGCACGTTCTTCCTCGGCGATCCGGATTTCGTCAAGGACATGCCAATCGAGCGCCTGCTCAGTCCGTACTATGCCGACGGTTTGCGCGCCGGTATTTCGCCTGATCATGCAACGCCAAGTTCGATGCTGCCGGGCATGCCGCCACCGAAAGTCGGGCCGCACACGACGCACTTTTCTATCATCGACTCCGAAGGCAATGAAGTCTCGGCGACGATGACGGTGAACACCGCGTATGGATCGGGCCTGATCGCAGCCGGCACAGGCGTGCTGCTGAACAACGAGATGGACGATTTCGCCTTGCAGGCCGGCGTGCCGAATGCCTACGGGGTGATGGGTTTCGATGCCAACAGCGTCAAGCCCGGCAAGCGTCCGCTGTCGTCGATGTCGCCCACCTTCATGCGCGGCCGTGATCGCGAGATCGTGCTCGGCACGCCAGGCGGCAGCCGCATCATCACCATGGTGCTGCTCGGAATTCTCGGCTTCGATGAAGGAATGACGCCGCAGCAAGTCGTCGTCCTGCCACGTTTCCATCATCAATATTTGCCCGATCAGATATCGATCGAAAAGGGTGCGCTTTCACCTGCGATCGTCGAGCAACTCGAAGCGATGGGCCACAAGGTCAGTACCCGCGCGAGCACCTGGGGCGACATGCAGGCGGTGGAATGGAATCGGCGCGACAATACACTGATGGGTGGCAGCGATCCGCGCCATCCCGAGGGCAAGGCGGAGGTGTTCAAAGCGCCATGAAACTCTGGTCGATCATGGGCAACTCACAAAGACTCGACGGCGGCGCGATGTTCGGCAACGTGCCGCGCGCGATGTGGTCGAAGTGGATTGCACCCGACGATCAGCACCGCATTCCGCTGGCCTGCCGCGCGTTGCTCGCAAGCCCGCTCAACGGCAAGACGGTGTTGTTCGAATCCGGCATCGGTGCGTTCTTCGATCCGAAATTGCGCGAGCGCTATGGCGTGATCGAAGGCCGGCATGTGCTGCTCGAATCGCTCGCGCATGCAGGCTTCAAGCATGAGGACATCGATGCTGTCGTGCTCAGCCACATGCACTTCGATCACGCTGGCGGATTGCTCAGTGCGTGGCGCGAAGGCGAAGCACTATCGTTGCTGTTCCCGAACGCGCATTACTTTGTCGGCGAGGACGCGTGGAATCGCGCAACGCATCCGCATCCGCGCGATCGTGCCTCGTTCATTCCCGAATTGGCGGGCTTGCTGGAAGCCAGTGGTCGGCTGGAAATCGTGCGTGGCGACAGCCATCCGTATTTCGGCGAGACCGTGCGTTTCCATCACAGCGAAGGCCACACGCCGGGCTTATTACTCGCCGAATTGCGCGGATTGAACGACCACGGCGGCGTAGTGTTTTGCGCCGACCTGATTCCCGGACGTCCGTGGGTGCACCTGCCAGTGACGATGGGTTACGACCGTTATCCAGAATTGCTGATCGAGGAAAAGCGCGATTTCCTTGCCGACAAGTTGGCGCGCAACGTGCATCTGTTTTTCACCCATGACGCCGAATGCTCGCTGGCGCGGGTAACGCGCGACGAGAGGGGGAAATACGGCACCGATCATGAAGTGGCTGAGTTGCATGCAAGGGCGTTGACGGCATGAAAACGATTCTGCTCGCGTTGATGCTTGCCGTGCCGATGGTCGCATCGGCACAACAGATCGCGCCGACGACATCGCATGCCATTGTCGCATCCGGGACTGTGCATGCGACGGATGCAGCGCAGCAGCCGCATGGACAAATCGAATCGTCGGTCGAGGTTTCCGATCCGGATTTTGGTGTGCATGCAAAAGTACTTGGACTCGAACGCCGTATCGAAATGCTGCAATGGCACGAGGTCGATCGCCCGACGCCGCCGCACTACGAACAAGCGTGGTCGGCCGAGCGTGTCGATTCCTCCATGTTCGATGTCACCCACAAGAATCCGGGCGATCTTCCATTCAATGGCGCACGCTGGTGGAGCGCGGATCCGAAGCTTGATGGACATCCGGTTTCCGCCGACGCACTCGCCGCACTTGATGCATGGGTGCCACTCAAGCCCGATCTGGTGCAGTTGCCGACCAATCTCGCGGTGAGTTTCCAGCCCGACGGCGACTGGCTTTCGACATCGCAGGATCCGGCACATCCGCGCATCGGCGACGTGCGCGTGCGTTGGCATCAAATCGAACACGCATCCGCGCCGGCCGGCACGGTGCTGGTTTCCGGGCATTGGGAATTACCGGCGCTTGCGCAAACTCCTGCTGCGAGTACACAGCAAGTATCGCCACCACCAACGGAAGGCTGGATGCAACGCGTGTTCGGCGATCACATGGTCTTGTTGCTGGTCATCGGTATCGCGCTCGCATTATTGCTGCTGATCTGGAAGCATCGTCGCTGAACGATTCGAAGTGCTGCGTGATGACATCATCCGCGTAGCAAATCATTCCACCGCCAACAAAAAACGGCACGCCCCCAGGGACGTGCCGTTTGTATTTCCAGTGATCAGAATTTGAAACGGCGACTCAGGCAGCTTTCTTCAGGCAGCCGCTCATGAACGCCTTGCGTGCGTCGCCTTTCAGTTTCTGCTTGCCGGCATCGGCGTTGCAGGACTTCATCTTGTTCTGCTGGGTCATCGGAGCGGCGGCAGCTGGCGCGGCAGCCATCGGTGCTGCAGGAGCTGCTGCCATCGGCATGGCTGCCATCGGAGCGGCTGCGCCACCCTTCAGGCAGGCACTCATGGCGGCCTTGTATTCGGCGCCTTTCTTGCCTTTGTTGGCATGGGCGCAGGTGCCCATCTTCGTTTGCTGCGCGGTCATGGGCTTGGCCGACGTTGCGGCTGCCGGGGTCGTGGCGGCGCTGGCGATACCAAAAGCGAGCATTGCGGCAGCGGAGATTGCGATGATGCTGGATTTCATGGTGACACCTCGGGTGCGTGGGTGGGTGGCGGAAACTTGCCACGCCGATACTACCCAGCCGCAGTCACTGGATTGGCTACCGCGAGGTGAAACTTTCGTCATATTGGAAGCGTGTTCAGTCTGCGCTTATGCTGCTCTTTCGCGATGCACACTCAGTTTGCTGCATCGGAAATCGAACCAACGACCTCGGAGACGACCATGTACACGCTGTATTACTCACCCGGCACTGCCGCGATGGTCGTGCATCTTGCGCTGCTGGAAATCGGAGCGCCGCATCGCCTTGAACTGGTTGACCTCAAGACGCAGCGCAATCCGGAATATCTCAAGCTCAATCCTACCGGCCGCGTGCCGACCTTGATCGTCGATGGACGTCCAATGTTCGAATCCGTCGCGATCCTGATGTTGCTCGCCGAGCGCCATCCGGAAGCAAAGCTCGCGCCGGCGGTCGGTACTCCGGAACGCGAAACCTGGTACCAGTGGATCGTGTTCATGGCCAACACGCTGTTGCCGACATTCCGCTTGTGGTTCTATCCGCCCGATGCCACCGGTACCGAAGAACATGCGCCGGAAGTGCGTGCCATCATCCAGCAGCGCATCGAAGGCGCTTTCGACCTTCTCGACGCACATCTTGCGGCGCATGGCCCGTACGTTCTCGGCAACACATTCTCAGGTGCCGACCTGTTGTTGACGATGCTGATGCGCTGGTCGCGCAATATGCCGAAGCCCGCAACCGAATGGCCCGCGTTGAAAACGCTTGCGGAAACGGTGCGGGCGCGGGCGAGCTGGAAGAAGTTGTATGAGGTTGAGGGATTGACTGAGTGGTGATCCATTAGTCAACAAGAACAAAAAAGGCCGGATCGCTCCGGCCTTTTTATTTCAATCAGCAATGAATTAAAAACTTACGCCGCCTCAGCCGCTCCTGCGCATCCTGCGCTCGAGGCATTTCCACGTCCCTGTGTTTCAGCCTGCGCCTTGCGCGGGCCTTCAACCAGCGCCTTGCGGATGTTCGCTATCACCAGATCGACTTCATCGTCGGCAATCGCGAAGTGCGGAGTAAAGCGCAACGAGTTCGCACCGCCGTGGATCACGCCGATGCCGCGCTCGCGCATGAACTCCTCGGTCGAGCCAGCGCCATAGCATTTGAACGCATCGTTGAGTTCGCACGAGAACAGCAGGCCGGTGCCTTGTACCTTGGTGATCAAGCCGCCAAGTTCTACTTTCAGTTTTTCGAGCTTGGCGATGAAGGCACGGCCCTGGTTGCGCACGTTTGCGCGCAGTTCTGGCGTCAGCATGCCAAGCGTGGCACAGGCGACATCCATCGCTCGCGGGTTGCTGGTCATGGTGTTGCCGTACACGCCCTTGCGGTACAGGCCGGCCGCGTGTTCGCTGACGGCTAGCACGGACAGCGGGAACTGGCCGGCGTTGAGCGCCTTCGAATAGGTTTCCATGTCCGGTGCTTCGATGTGCTCGAAGCCGGGGTAATCAACGATCGACAACACGCCATGCGCGCGCAGCCCGGCCTGGATCGAATCGACCAGCAGCAGCGTGCCATGCGCCTTGGTGAGTTCGCGTGCGGCATCGTAGAACGCTACCGGCACCGCGCGGCCCGGATCGCCTTCGCCCATCACCGGTTCAAGGAACATCGCCTCGATGTACCAGCCATTCTTGTCAGCATCGGCGAACACCGCGCGCAACTGCTCGATGCTGTACGGCTCGACGGTGATCAGTGAATTCTCGTGGCGATAGCTCGCGAGATTCGCCTGATACGCCTTGCGGCTGGAATCGGAATAGATCGCCGGCAATTCGGTGCGGCCATGGAATGCACCTTTCACCGCGAGCCGCTTGACCTGCTTGCCGGCATGGCGCGCGCCGGTGTCGGTCATCAACTTGGTGTTGATGTCGGCGATGCGGCCGGCCAGCGAGACCGATTCCGAACCCGAATTCAGGCACATGAAATGCGTGTACGGGCAGGCGTTCTTGGTGTGGCCGATTTCCTTGCGCAGCAGGTTCGACAAACGCAGGTGGCTCAGGTTCGGCGTCATGATGTTCGCCATCGCCTGCGGCTTGGCCATCGCCTCGATCACGGCTTTCGGCGCATGGCCGAACGGCAACATGCCGTAGCCGCCTGAATCGTGCACTACAGCACCCTTGAGCGTGATCAGCCACGGGCCGCGCGCGGTGAGCGCGATGTACGGATTCACCGCATCGTCGGGATAAAAATTGATGAAGCCGGCTTGCGCGGCGTGCACCTGCGCGTTTTCATCCATCGCCAGCACATCATTCCACTGCGCATCTGCGCACAGAGCGTTGAATTGATCGGATGCGGCTTCGATGGCTTCACGCAGGTCGGCGTGCGTCGCGGCGAAGCGTTCAATGGTCGCGTCGTCGAGTCCGTGCGAACGGATCTTGCCGCCGTGCTGGCGCATTGCGTCGAGCGTCTGCAGGTGCGACGAGCGTGGGTTGGTCGTGTTGGTCATGGGTGTCTCCAGGCGTAACGAACATGCGGAACTGGTCGCGCATGAAAAAAAGTG
>JBDSVN010000075.1:0-2542 GCA_039927175.1 Lysobacteraceae bacterium
ACCTTGCTGCTGTCTTTGGGAAGCGTCTCGTCGTGGAAATCGCGCGCGGTGTCGGGATCCAGGCCCAGGTTGAACTGGTCGGCCCAGCGGAACTCGAAGCGCGCCTTGGACAGCGCGTTGTCGCGTACCTGCGCGCCGGGATGCCCCTTCGCGAGATCGGCGGCGTGCGCGGCGATCTTGTAGGTGATGATGCCGTCGCGCACGTCCTGCTTGTTGGGCAGGCCGAGGTGTTCCTTCGGCGTGACGTAGCACAGCATCGCGGTGCCGAACCAGCCGATCATTGCCGCGCCAATCGCACTGGTGATGTGGTCGTAGCCCGGCGCGATGTCGGTGGTGAGCGGGCCGAGCGTGTAGAACGGCGCTTCGCCGCAAACAGCGAGCTGCTTGTCCATGTTTTCCTTGATCAGGTGCATCGGCACATGGCCGGGGCCTTCGATCATGGTTTGCACATCGTGCTTCCACGCGATCTTGGTGAGCTCGCCAAGCGTTTCGAGTTCGCCGAATTGCGCGGCATCGTTGGCATCGGCAATCGAGCCAGGACGCAAGCCATCGCCAAGCGAGAAGGCGACGTCGTAAGCCTTCATGATGTCGCAGATGTCTTCGAAGTGCGTGTAGAGGAAATTTTCCTTGTGATGCGAGAGGCACCACTTCGCAAGGATCGATCCACCGCGCGAAACAATGCCGGTGACGCGCTTCGCCGTCAGCGGCACGTAACGCAGCAACACGCCGGCGTGGATCGTGAAGTAATCAACGCCCTGCTCGGCTTGCTCGATCAGCGTGTCGCGATAGACTTCCCAAGTCAGGTCCTCGGCGACACCGTCCACTTTTTCCAGCGCCTGATAGATCGGCACCGTGCCGATCGGCACCGGCGAGTTGCGGATGATCCACTCGCGCGTTTCGTGGATGTGTTTGCCGGTGGAAAGATCCATCACGGTGTCCGCGCCCCAGCGGATCGCCCACACCAATTTCTCGACTTCCTCGGCAATGCCGGAACTCACCGCGCTGTTGCCGATGTTCGCGTTGATCTTGGTGAGGAAGTTGCGGCCGATGATCATCGGCTCGCTTTCCGGATGGTTGATGTTGTTCGGGATGATGGCGCGGCCGCGCGCAACTTCATCGCGGACGAATTCGGGTGTGATGATGCGCTGGATCGACGCACCAAACGATTCGCCCGCGTGGTGTTTCAACAGGCTCGCGTCACGGATCGCTTCGATGCGCTGGTTCTCGCGGATCGCGATGTATTCCATTTCCGGGGTGATCTCGCCGCGCCGCGCGTAATGCATCTGCGAAACGTTGGCGCCGGATTTCGCGCATCGCGGTGTGTGCAGGTTCTGGAAGCGCACTGCATCGAGCTTCGCATCGCCCGCGCGCAAGCGGCCAAAGTCCGAAGACAGTCCGCCGAGTTGTTCGGTGTCGCCACGTTCGGCAATCCACTGCGCACGCAACGGTGCGAGACCTGTATTCAGATCGATCCGCGCTTCCGGATCGGTGTACGGTCCCGAGGTGTCGTACACCGTGAGCGGCGCATTCGCCTTGTCGCCGGACGCAGTCGGCGTGGATTGCAACACGACCTCGCGCATCGGTACGCGCACATCGGCGCGAGAGCCTTCGACATGGATCTTGCGCGAGCCGGGAATCGGGCGGATCACCGAAGCCGAAAGTTCATCGGCCTGGCGGAGGAGATCGTTGGGTTGTGCATTCATGGTGTTGTCCTCTGGTGCGCTCGTGCGCAACGAAAATCCGCACGGCACGCGCGGAACAAACGAGAGGACAACGCAAGGCGAGCGCGAAACGCATCGCCGCGAAGCCTCCCTACGCCGGTATCAGCCGGATCAGGTTCGAAGGGACTGTCTCAGCCTGCCAGATCAATTCGATCAAACTCGATCGCTCAATCCCGCGCAGGCACCCCCGCTTCAGACGCCATTGAATCATGCGCGGGAGGCCGATTCCAGTGACGGTTCCCGAACTCAGCGCAAGGACGCGTTGATCTTCGCCAAAGCCGCAGTTCCCGGACACAACTCGGCAGCGCCCAGCGTGTTGAACGGGGTGGCCACGGTGTTCAGGTGCGCATGCAGGTCGCGCGGTTCTGGATCGACGAACAGTAATCCCGTCGCCACTTCGCCTGCCGCAGTTGCCGACTGCGCAAATTGCATCGCTGCGCTGCGATCACGCGCATCGTAATCGGCGGCGAGTTTGCGCAAACGCAGGAAAGACCCATCGTGCTGCTCGACCTCGAGCACGCCGCCTTCCGCATATTCAACGACAATCTCATCGCGGCAAGGGCCGAAATCGATCCGGTTCGCAGCCTCGTTGTGCTCGCGCACGTAATCGTAGCTCTTGGTGCTGCCGGCGTGATTGTTGAATGCGACGCATGGGCTGATGATGTCGATGAAGGCAGCACCCTGATGCGCGATCGCGCCCATGATCAGCGGCACCAGTTGCTGCTTGTCGCCGGAGAATCCACGTGCGACGTAGGTTGCGCCGAGTTGCAGCGCCAACCCGATCAGATCAAGCGGCATGTCGGTATTGACCACGCCCTTCT
>JBDSVN010000076.1:0-4116 GCA_039927175.1 Lysobacteraceae bacterium
GAACGTGCGGTTGGGCAGGCCGGTCAACGTGTCGGTGCCCGACAGCCAGACCAGCCGCTGAATGCGATAGACAACGACTGCGGTCAGCAACGTCGCTATCACCAGCAGCATCTCGCGCTGGATTTGCAGGCTCACCGAAACGACACCGTAGTCGGGCGACGACAGCACGGCATTCGGCCCGGCCTGCGCAAACACCCACAGCACGAGCAATCCGTATTGCGTCATTGCGAGCAGGCCGGCAAACAAGGTGACGCGGCCATCGTTGCGCAGCGCCGTTATGAAGATCGACAGCAGATAGCACGACCACACGATCACGGTGTTGAGGCTTGCGGCTGGCGACTGAGTAATGGCGATCAGCACGATCACCAGGGTTTCCATGCTGACGTCTGAAGCGCTCGTCGCGAACGACAGCCACGCGAAACGGCGGCGTTGTTTTGCCAACACCAACCAGATCCATGCGAGCAGCAGGCCGAGGCCAGTGCCGATCAATCCCACAATCGTGTCGGAGAGCGAGCCGCCAGCGAAGAAGTTGATGACCGGAATCGTCATCAACAACGCGGTGGCGACGACACGGATGCGCGCCACCAGCAATTCGCCGCCCGCGCCGATGTCGAGCACGATCTCATCGGGCCGATCGCGCAGCGTGCTCATCAGTTCAGCCAAGGTTTTCCGCAGTGTGGTCACGAGTCGTGTCCGTTCATCGTTCGGAGTTGCGTTCTTCGCGACATCATCGCACTTGCCGCGATGCGTGCGGAATGGGGTGGTTGGTCCTCGTTATCCTCAGGCCAGCAGTTGGCGCAGGTTCCACAATCCAAGTCCGAGGAACATCAACGCTGCGGTGATGCGAGCAGCCCGCAAGGGGATGCGTTCTGCAAACCGCGAGCCCAGCCAGACCACGGGCACATTGGCGATCATCATGCCCAAGGTCGTGCCGACCACGACTTGCCACAGCGGATGGTATTGCGCAGCGAGCGCGACGGTGGCGAGTTGGGTCTTGTCGCCCATCTCGGCGATGAAGAAGGTGATGATCGTTGCGACGACCAAGCCGTGGCCAGTGCCTTTGGTGTCGTCGTCGCCGGCCTTGTCGGGAATCAATGCCCACAACGCCATGCCCAGAAACGACACCACGACCGCCCATTGCAATGCGCGCGGCGAAATCCAGTTCGCCAGCAGCGCGCCAACCCCGCCAGCCATCGCATGGTTCACCAGTGTTGCGATGAAGATGCCGATGCAAATCGGCCACGGCCTGCGGTATTTCGCCGCGAGGGTGAGTGACAGCAGTTGTGTCTTGTCGCCGATTTCGGCAATCGCGACGGTCGCTAGGGACACGAGGAATGCATTCATCTGAATCTCCGGGCCGGGACGTGGACGCAGGGAAACGCAGTCGCGCCCAGCCGGGCCGCGTCCGCGCTCCCTGGTCTCACCCATCGATGCGTCGCATCGATCCGTGCGCCATGGCAAACATGCCAAGTATGTTGACGCACAGCCTGCGTTTGCAGGCGGGCTACTCCCCAGAGGACAGCAGGCACATTATATATGTGTCTGGTCGAAGAATTCCTTCGTGCTCCAAACGTCGCAGTCATCGGAGAATTACCCCATGCAATACCGTCGCCTCGGATCGTCCGGCCTCAAACTTTCCGCGCTCGGTTTCGGCGCATGGGCCACATTCGGAAACCAGCGCGGTCGAAGTGTTGCGCGCGAACTGATCGCGGAAGCATTTGATGCCGGCATCAATTTTTTCGACAACGCCGAGACCTACGCGAACGGTGAAGCCGAACGCATCATGGGCGATGTGCTCGCCGACCTGCGGCTGCCGCGCGATGCGTGGTGCGTGTCGAGCAAGGTGTTTTTCGGTTGCGTCGATCATCCGACGCCGACGCAGAAGGGCTTGTCGCGCAAGCATGTGATCGAAGCCTGCGAGCAGGCGCTGCGACGGCTGCGCGTGGAGCATCTTGACCTGTATTACTGCCACCGTCCCGACCCCGATACGCCGATCCAGGAAACCGTGCGCGCGATGGACGCACTGATCCGGCAAGGCAAGGTGTTGTATTGGGGCACGTCGGAATGGCCGGCTGCCGCGATTCGCGAGGCAGCGGCGATCGCAAGCACGCACAACCTGCATGCGCCGACGATGGAACAGCCCGAGTACAACCTGTTGCACCGCGAACGCGTCGAGATCGAATACGCGCCGCTGTATGCCGAACTCGGTCTCGGGACGACGACATGGTCGCCACTTGCTTCGGGCTTGCTGACCGGAAAATACAACGATGGCCTGCCGGAGGATTCACGGCTGTGCACGCCAGGTTACGAATGGCTCGCGAAGCGGCTTGCCAGCGACGAGGGCGCAGCAAAACTTGCGAAGGTACGCCGCTTCACGGCACTGGCCGTCGAGCTCGGAGAAAAGCCAGCGCAACTCGCGATCGCGTGGTGCCTGCGCAACCCGCATGTGTCCAGCGTAATCCTCGGCGCGAGCCGGCCGCAGCAATTGCGCGAAAACCTCGGCGCGCTGGCGCTGTCCGCGAAGCTCGACGACGCGACAGTGCAGCGGATCGAAGCAGCGGTGGCGTAATCGGCCCTCGTGTCGGCTTCCTTATATACTGTGTTGCATTGTTTACTGGAGACATCGCATGACTGTGCTGATTCTGGTTGTGGTGGTGCTGGGGATCATCGGCGTCGCCAAGGCGGTACGCATGGTGCCGCAGGGTTATCAGTGGACGGTCGAGCGTTTCGGCAAGTACACCAATACGCTCCAGCCGGGCCTGCACTTCCTGTTCCCGGTGATGCAGAGCATCGGCCGCAAGATCAACATGATGGAGCAGGTACTCGACGTGCCCTCGCAGGACGTGATCACCAAGGACAACGCAGTCGTCAAGGTCGACGGCGTGGTGTTCTTCCAGGTGCTCGACGCCGCCAAGGCTGCATATGAGGTCGCGCAACTGGAAGTGGCGATCCTCAATCTGGTGATGACCAATATCCGTACCTCGATCGGTTCGCTAGACCTTGACGAATCTTTGTCCAAGCGCGACGAAATCAATGCCAAGGTGCTGGTCGCGGTAGACGCAGCAACCCATCCGTGGGGCCTGAAGGTCAATCGCATCGAACTCAAGGACATCGCGCCGCCGCGCGACCTCGTCGATTCGATGGCGCGGCAGATGAAAGCCGAACGTGAGAAGCGCGCCAACATCCTCGAAGCCGAAGGCTTCCGGCAAGCGGCCATCCTCAAGGCCGAAGGCGAGAAGCAGTCGGTGATCCTCGAAGCCGAAGGCCAGCGCGAAGCCGCCTTCCGCGCTGCCGAAGCGCGCGAACGTTCCGCCGAGGCTGAAGCGAAGGCGACCGAACTGGTCAGCAACGCGATCGCGAACGGCAATGTGCAAGCGATCAACTACTTCGTTGCACAGAAATACATCGAGGCGTTCAAGGCACTGGCCGAAGCACCAAACCAGAAATTCGTGCTGATGCCGATGGAGTCGGCGGGCATTATCGGTTCGCTCGCTGGCATTGCGGAATTGGCCAAGGACAGCCTGTCGAAGCAGCAGGCGGTCATAGCTCGTCCGCCGATGATGCCGACGCAGGGAAGTTGATCGAATGAGCACCGAGCAGATCGTATGGGCCTGTGTCGCGGTCTTGTTGATGGCGGCAGAGATGATGGTGCCCGGTGCTTTCCTGTTGTGGCTGGGTTTCGCTGCAGCGGGCGTGTTCGTGGTGGTGATGGTGTTTCCCGCGCTCGCACTGATTTGGCAGGCACTGATTTTCCTGGCACTCGCACTCACCTCGGTCGCCTTCTATCGAAGCGTCTTGCGCAAGTCAGACGTCACCAGCGATCAGCCATTACTCAACCAGCGCGCCGAACAACTGGTCGGGCAGGTGTATCCGCTCGACGCGGCGATCGTTGACGGCCGCGGTCGGGTGAAGATCGGCGATGCATTCTGGGTGGTCGAAGGTCCTGACGCGCCAGCCGGAGTGAAGGTAAGGATCGCTTCCGTGCATGGCATGTCGCTGCGCGTGCATCTGGACGCCTGACAAGAAATGAGAAAAAAGCGGCCCGAGTAAATTTCGCTCAGTGGTACGTCGGTCGTGCGTCCGCGACAACAGCGAAACTTTACTCTGACCCCTTTT
>JBDSVN010000077.1:0-5901 GCA_039927175.1 Lysobacteraceae bacterium
CGGCAACGTGCTCGATCGCACTGTTGCCATGCATTGGGCCGTACGCATCCGCGAAGCGCTCGACCAGCGCGCATTCAGCCTGTACGCGCAGACGATGCTGCCGTTGCACGACGGCCTGCCCGAGGGACGCCATCTCGAATTGCTGTTGCGCATGCACGACCCCGACAAGGGCGGCCTGCTGACGCCCGATCAATTCATGCCCGCAGCCGAACGCTTCCGCCTCGGCGTGGCAATCGACCACGCTGTCGTCAACATGGCGCTGGACTGGCTGGAAACGCACCCGGTCGAAGCCGCGACCATTGCGACGTGTTCGATCAATCTCAGTGGCGATGCGCTAGTCGACGAGGGCTTCATCGGATTCATTACCGAGCGCTTGCGTCGCAGCAATCTGCCGACAGGCAAACTCTGTTTCGAGATCACCGAGACCAGCGCCGTGCGCGATCTCGGTCGCGCGCAACGCTTCATCGACCAGATGCGCAGGCTTGGTTGCCGATTCGCGCTCGACGATTTCGGCACCGGATTCTGTTCCTTCAACTATGTGCGCTCGCTGGACGTGGACTATTTCAAGATCGACGGCAGTTTCGTGCGCGAAATGGACAGTTCGCCGCTGGCCGCCGCCGTGGTTCTGTCGATCACCCAGATCGCCCACGTACTCGACAAGCGCACCATCGCCGAACACACCGAGAACCAGCGCCAGCGCATCGCATTGATCGATCTTGGCGTCGATTTTGCGCAAGGCTACGCAATCGACCGACCGCAGCCGTTGTCGACGTATTTCGCCTGATATTCCCGGCTCCATCAGGCTGCCATTGCTGCACCGATGACCGGGCTTGGCTGCGCAGGCGAGGGTCCATCCTGCAGCCGCTGCTATACTGCACGGCATCCCGCACAGTCTTCACGCCGTTCGCCAAGGCGGCTCTCCGCATGTCCGCACACACCGACGAAACCCTTCGCCGCCGCACCTTCGCGATCATCTCGCATCCCGACGCAGGCAAGACCACGCTGACTGAAAAGCTGTTGCTGTTCGGCGGCGCGATCCAGATGGCGGGCAGCGTGAAGTCGCGCAAAGCCGCGCGCCACGCCACCTCCGACTGGATGGCGCTGGAAAAGGAGCGCGGCATTTCGGTGACCTCGTCGGTGATGCAATTCCCGTACGAAGGCCGCGTCGTCAACCTGCTCGATACGCCCGGCCATGCCGACTTCTCCGAAGACACCTATCGCGTGCTCACCGCCGTCGATTCGGCGTTGATGGTGATTGACTGCGCCAAGGGCGTGGAAGAGCGCACGATCAAGTTGATGGAAGTGTGCCGACTGCGCGACACGCCGATCATGACGTTCATCAACAAGCTCGATCGCGAGGGCAAGAATCCGATCGACCTGCTCGATGAAGTCGAATCGGTACTCGGCATCCAGTGCGCACCGGTGACTTGGCCGATCGGGATGGGATCGCGCTTGAAAGGCGTCGTTCACTTGCTGACCGGCGAAGTGCATCTGTACGAACAGGGCCGCAATTTCACTCGACAGGATTCGACGATCTTCGCATCGTTGGATGATCCAAAAGTCGAGGCGCGCATCGGTGCCGACATGCTGCGCGAGACGCGCGAGGAACTCGAGCTCGTCGAAGGCGCCTCGCATCCGTTCGACATCGCGCGTTACCTCGCTGGCCAACAAACGCCGGTGTTCTTCGGCTCGGCGGTGAACAATTTCGGCGTGCAGTTGCTGCTGGATTTCTTCGTCGAAAACGCGCCATCGCCTGCACCTCGCGCAACCACAACACGCGAAGTAAACCCCGAGGAAGAAGCCTTCACCGGTTTCGTGTTCAAGATCCAGGCCAACATGGATCCGATGCACCGCGACCGCGTCGCATTCCTGCGCGTGTGTTCCGGTCGCTATGACGCGGCGATGAAGGCGCTGCATGTGCGCGTCGGCAAGGAAGTGAAGCTCGCCAACGCGCTCACCTTCATGGCGAGCGATCGTGAAATCGTCGAGACCGCCTATCCGGGCGACGTGATAGGCCTGCACAACCACGGCACCATTTCCATCGGCGACACCTTCACCGTCGGCGAGAGACTCAGCTACACCGGCATCCCGAACTTTGCGCCGGAACTATTCCGCCGCGCACGCCTGCGCGATCCACTCAAGCTCAAGCAATTGCAGAAAGGGTTGGCACAGTTGAGCGAGGAAGGCGCGACCCAGTTCTTCCGCCCCTTGATGAGCAACGATCTGATTCTCGGCGCAGTCGGCACCCTGCAATTCGATGTCGTCGCTTATCGATTAAAGGACGAGTACGGCGTCGATGCCAGTTTCGAACAAGTCGGGGTGGTCACGGCGCGCTGGGTGCATTGCGACGATGCCAAAAAGTTCGAAGAATTCCGCGAGAAGAACGCCTTCAACCTCGGCGTCGATGGCGCCGGGCAACTCGTCTATCTCGCGCCGACCCGCGTCAACCTGCAACTGGCAATCGAGCGCGCGCCCGGCGTGCGCTTTGCGGCAACGCGCGAGCATGCACACGCAGTTGCAATGGAATAACACCTAGTACCCACAAGAAGCCACGCCTGCTCCCGGCTTGATCCTTTCGGACACATGCCGCCAGTCCACTCGCCAACCATTGGCTGCAATCAGGATGCGAGTCGTGCGATCACTGGCGCAACCTGCGATATACGCTCAAGCGCCGCTCCGACACGCTGCAATGACGCTGACAATTCCGCCCGCGTCTCCGCACGCAATGTCGCATGCCCGACCTTGCGGCCGTCGCGCGGTGATTTGCCGTAATCGTGCCAATGCCCGCAAGGATCGCCAAGCACCGCATGCGCATCCGGCATCGATCCGATCCAGTTGAGCATGCAGGCATGGCCGAGCATGCGAGTACTTCCAAGCGGCAGACCGAGCACCGCGCGCAGGTGGTTCTCGAACTGCGATGTTTCGGCGCCCTCAATGGTCCAGTGGCCCGAGTTATGCACGCGCGGCGCCATTTCGTTGGCAAGCAATTCGCCGTCTGCGAGAAACAGTTCCAGCGCAAACACGCCGACATAATCCAACGCTTCGGCGACGGCGCGCGCGTACGCAATCGCTTTTTCGGTGATGTCTGCAGCAACCGTCGCAGGGGCAAGGCTGGCGGAAAGAATGCCGACCTCATGCCAGTTTTCAGTCAATGGCCAGGTGTGAAATTCACCATCGCGCCCACGCACTGCGACGACCGAGACCTCGCGCTGGAATGGCACAAACGCCTCGAGAATCAGCCCGACTGTCGATGCTTGCACGCCGAGCGCGCCCCATGCCGCATCCGCGTCGGAAGCCGTGCGCAAACGAAACTGGCCCTTGCCGTCGTAGCCAAGTCGCCGCGTCTTCAGGATGCACGGAGTGCCGATGCGTGCGATCGCCGCACCGAGAGCAGCACGCGAATCGATATCGGCAAACTCGGGCACGCCGATTCCGAGCTTGCGAAACAGCGATTTTTCCGCAAGCCGGTCCTGCGCTACCGCCAGCGCTCGCGGAAGCGGAAATACCGACACCCGTTCGGCGAGCCAACGCGCACTCTCGGCAGGCACGTTCTCGAAATCGAACGTCGCAACATCGACCCGCTCCGCAAACTGCGCAAGCGCGTCCATGTCGTGATAGTCGGCTTGCAGCAACGGCGCGAATTGCGCAGCGCATGCATCAGCTGCTGCATCGAGCACCAAAAAGCGCAGGCCCAGCGGCGCGCCCGCAAGCGCCAGCATCCGTGCGAGCTGGCCACCGCCAAGGATTCCGACCGTCGTCATTGTCCTTGCACGGCCTTGCGCGGATCAGCGTGCTCAAGCACGTCCAGGGTTTGGGCGCTGCGGAATGCTTCCAGCGCGGCGCGCACCGAGGCATTATCGTGCGCGATCAACGCAGCCGCGAACAACGCGGCATTGGCGGCGCCGGCCGCGCCAATGGCGAATGTCGCCACCGGCACGCCCGCCGGCATCTGCACGATGGACAACAACGAATCGAGTCCACTCAATGCCTTCGACTGAACCGGAACCCCAAGAATCGGAATCTGGGTTTTCGCGGCGAGCATGCCGGGCAAATGCGCAGCGCCACCAGCACCGGCGATGATCACCCGCAATCCCCTGGCCATCGCCTGGTCGGCATATTCGAACAACAGGTCGGGAGTGCGGTGCGCCGAAACGACGCGCACTTCATGGGCGATGCCGAGCGCATCCAGCCGTTCGCTGGCATGTTGCATCGTCTCCCAGTCCGAACGGGAGCCCATGACCACGCCTACAAGCGGCTGAGCAGTCGGATTGGCCATTTCGCGTATCCAGTTAAAAAAGTATTGTAAATGCCCGCGGGGGAATACAAAATCCTATTGCTGCACGCCCCGTGCCCATCAACAGCAACCTGAAGTGGGAGACCCCGTGGATCGACGACTGCTTGATATCCTGTGTTGCCCCAGCACCCGTCAACCATTGCTACTGTTGCAGTCGCGTGAACTCGATGCAATCAACCGCACGATCGCTACCTGCAGTCTGCGGCGCGCAGACGGCAGTATGCAAGCCGAGCCGATCCGTGAAGGGCTGATGACCCGCGACCGCAAATTGCTTTATCGCATCGACGATGGTATCCCCGTCTTGCTCGCGGACGAATCGATTTCCTCAATGCAGATCACGGATTTCCCCGTTTGATCGCCCTATCCTGCCAACGTCCCTCAACGTGGCAGTCCTCCCCCATGACAGCCTCGATCCGGTTTGATACGCCATGATCGGTGAAGCCCGCCCCATGCCTGCGCCGGCGATCACCGCGTTGATGCGCGAATTGCTCGACAGCTTGCGCGCTCGCCTGCGCGAGCCGATGGCGAC
This sequence comes from Lysobacteraceae bacterium, assembly GCA_039927175.1. GTDB lineage: Bacteria > Pseudomonadota > Gammaproteobacteria > Xanthomonadales > Xanthomonadaceae > SZAS-103. Next base: position 4,824 of record JBDSVN010000077.1, read on the forward strand.
CCTGTTCGACACCCTCGACGACACCCTCTTCGAACTGGGCGAGCATGCCCGATCGGGCGCGTCGCAACAGTTGTATTTCGACGCATTGCGCGAATGCCGGCGCAAGCGCAACACGATCGTCGAAAATTTCCTCGCCACGGTTGGCTCGACAGAGGCGACGCGGAGCGGACCGGTGCATCCATTGCATGCCCAGCTCTCGCTGATGGCGCCGGAAGATCTCGAGGAAGGAATCGCAATCGAGAACATGGCTGCGCGCACCGCGACCCGCTTGTCAGGTCCGTTGTACACGCTCAGTCAGCGCTTCGGTTATCTGCTCGGCGACGCCAGCATGGACGCAGTACGCAATCCGCTGGGCCCTGCGCATATCGGCAAGGCTTTCCGCAGCGTGGCAGCGACGCTCGAAGTCGACATGCAAACCCGGCTCGTTCTGTACAAGTTGTTCGAACGCCACGTCCTCGGCGCATTGGAGCCGGCGTACACCGAAATGAACGTACGCCTGGCAGCTGCTGGCGTACTACCGACGCTCAACCCGCGCCAAACCCGCGAACGCCCTGCGCCACCAACACAGCAAGCACGTCCAGCCGCATCGGCACCAACACAGCAAGTCGTCGCGCGCCACGTTCCTGCGCCAGCACCGAATACGCCAAACACCGATTTGCGGGCAACTGACTTGCTCTCGGCACTGCGCGTGTTGTTGACGCGCGAGCAAGATACGACGGCTGAAACCCCGGTGGCCGTATCTCCGCACAAGACCATCCCGGCCGCCGAGGTCATGGATCGCGCGATGGCACGCCTGCGGGCGCGCCCGCTCGAAGGCAAGCCACTTCCGCCGCCGCGCTTGCTCGCCGCGCAGTTGCTCGCCGAAGCGCGCTACGCCGACGATGGATTGCCGCCAACGCCTTTGCAGTCCGCGACGCTGGACATCGTGGGCCGCGTCTTTGATGCGCTCGGACACGATCGAACAGTGCCGCGTCTGATGCAACCGGTGATGCAAACAATGCTGTTGCCGGTGATGCGCGCGTCGCTGCGACAACCTGGCATGCTCGCCGAAAACAATCATCCGCTGCGCCAGCTTTTC
>JBDSVN010000078.1:0-3035 GCA_039927175.1 Lysobacteraceae bacterium
GACGAGGCCGCGTCGCGCATCCGCATGGAGATCGATTCCAAGCCGGAAGAAATGGACCGCATGGAGCGGCGGTTGATCCAGCTCAAGATTCAGCGCGAAGCGTTGAAGAAGGAGAAGGACAAGGAATCGAAGCAGCGCCTGGCCGATCTCGAATCCGAGATCACCGTGCTCGAACGCAAATTCAACGATCTCGAGGAAATCTGGAAAGCCGAGAAAGCGACCTTGCAGGGCGCGACCAGGATCAAGGAACAGATCGAGCAGGCGCGGCTCGACCTCGAAGCCGCACAGCGCCGGCAGGACTACGCGGCGATGAGCGAAATCCAGTACGGCAAGTTGCCGGATCTCGAAAAGCAACTCAAGGCCGCGCAGGAGGCCGAGACCAAGGGCTTCACGTTATTGCAAGACAAGGTCACCGCCGAGGAAATTGCCGAAGTCGTTTCGCGTTGGACCGGTATTCCGGTTTCAAAAATGCTCGAAGGCGAGCGCGACAAGTTGCTGAAGATGGAGTCGGCGCTGCACGCACGCGTCGTCGGGCAAGACGAAGCGGTGAAAGCGGTGAGCGATGCGATCCGCCGCTCGCGTGCCGGTCTGTCTGATCCCAATCGGCCGACTGGCTCGTTCCTGTTCCTCGGCCCGACCGGCGTCGGCAAGACTGAGCTGTGCAAAGCACTCGCACAATTCATGTTCGATTCGAACGATGCACTCGTGCGCATCGACATGAGCGAATTCATGGAGAAACATTCGGTCGCGCGCTTGATCGGTGCGCCTCCGGGTTACGTCGGTTACGAAGAAGGCGGCTACCTCACCGAAGCCGTGCGCCGGCGTCCGTACAGCGTGATCCTGCTCGATGAAGTCGAGAAGGCACATCCGGACGTGTTCAACATCCTGTTGCAAGTGCTCGACGACGGCCGCCTCACCGACGGCCAAGGGCGCACCGTGGATTTTCGCAACACGGTGATCGTGATGACGTCGAACCTCGGCTCGCACGTGATCCAGGAGATGGCGAACGCCGATGTCGGTGGCGATGCGGCGCAGGCTTACACGCAGATGAAGGCCGGAGTGATGGCGGTTGTGCAGGCGCACTTCCGTCCGGAGTTCATCAACCGGCTCGACGAGATCGTGGTGTTCCATCCTCTCGACAAGGCGCAGATCCGCGAGATCGCGCGCTTCCAGACGCAGTTCCTGGCCAAGCGCTTGGGAGAGCGCCAGATCGGCTTCGCGATCAGCGATGCCGCATTGATGCTGCTCGGCAATGTCGGCTTCGACCCGGTGTACGGCGCGCGGCCGCTCAAACGCGCGATCCAGCAGCAGTTGGAGAATCCGCTGGCAACCAGGATCCTTTCCGGCGAATTCGTGGCCGGCGATACGGTGCGGGTGGATGCGGAGGGTGGGGCGTTGGTGTTCCGCAAGGGCTGATTTTCCGCGCGCCTTGCAGCGGCCCATCCAAAAGAATGGATGGGCCGTCGTGCGGGATGTCTAAGCCATCTGTTTCGCGGCGAAATCCCAATTCGCGAGGTTCCAGAATGCCTCGACATATTTCGCGCGTGCATTGCGATAATCGATGTAATAGGCATGTTCCCAGACATCGCAGGTCAGCAATGGCCGGTCGGTGCCGGTGATCGGGGTGGCCGCATTGGAAGTGCTCACGATGGCCAGCGTGCCGTCGGCACGTTGCACCAGCCAGGCCCAGCCGGAGCCGAACGTACCGACTGCGGCCTTGCCGAATTCTTCCTTGAAGGTCGCGAACGAGCCGAATGCCCTCGCGATTGCATCGCCGAGTTTGCCGCTCGGCTCACCGCCGCCGCTGGGCGACAAACTATTCCAGTAGAACGTGTGGTTCCAGATCTGGGCGGCGTTGTTGAACATGCCACCTTGCGATTTCTTCACGATGGATTCGAGATCGGCATCGGCAAATCCGGTGCCGACGATCAACTTGTTGAGGTTGTCCACATAGGCCTGGTGATGCTTGCCGTAATGGAAATCCAGGGTCTCGGACGAGATGTGCGGTTGCAGCGCATCGCGTGCGTAGGGGAGGGCGGGCAGTTCGATCGACATGGCAGCTCCTTGGTCGCGACAACGGGGCGTCATTGCCTCGCAGGGATTACAATTCTACCAGCCGCAACCGCCAAGAGCAGAGATGCAGATGAATGTGATGGAACGGATCAAGACCGAGGTCGAAGCGCACGCGATCGTGTTGTACATGAAGGGAACCCCGCAATTTCCGATGTGCGGGTTTTCCAGCAGTACTGCGCAGGCGCTGAAGGAGTGCGGTGCGCAATTCCATGCGGTCAACGTGCTGGAAGATCCGGAAATCCGTGCGAGCTTGCCGCGTTATTCCGACTGGCCGACATTTCCGCAATTGTTCATCAATGGCGAATTGATCGGCGGCAGCGATATCGCACTCGAACTGCACGCCAGCGGTGAGCTCAAGCGCATGGCGGTCGAGGCGCAACGCGCGTGACGGCAGTAGTCATCGGCAAGGGTGCGTCGGCAGCCATCAATGCGACGCTTGCGGGTCGCGTGATTTTAGTCACCGGTGCGAATGGCGCGCTTGGCGAAGCGGCGGCACGCGCATGCGCAGCTGCCGGCGCAACCGTCGTTTTGCTCGGTCGGCGCGTGCCGAAATTGCAACGCTTGCACGATGCGTTGGCAATGATCGGTCCGCAGCCGGCCATCTATCCGCTCGACCTGCTCGGTGCAACGCCAGCCGATTACGCCGAGATGGCGATGCGGATTGGCGATGAATTCGGCCGACTCGATGGCGTGCTGCACGCGGCTGCGGAATTCCAGGGACTGACGCCGCTGGAGAACACCGATCCGCTGGAATTCATCAATGCCATGCACGTCAATGTCAGCGCGCCGTTCCTGCTGACGCAAGCCTGCCTGCAGTTGTTGCGGCGTGCGCCGGATAGTGCGGTGGTGTTCGTGATGGACGATCCACAGCGCATCGGCCACGCGTATTGGGGCGGTTATGCGGTGTCCAAATTTGCGTTGCTGGGATTGTTGCGCGTGCTCGCTGATGAACTTGAACAATC
>JBDSVN010000079.1:0-3258 GCA_039927175.1 Lysobacteraceae bacterium
GTCAATTCCTCGGCCACGCGACCACCGTAGAGCGAACACAAGCGGCTCTCGATGTTTTCCTTGTTGTAACTGTAGCGGTCGCCTTCCGGCAAATAGACGGTGACGCCGAGCGCACGGCCGCGCGGAATGATGGTGACCTTGTAAACCGGATCGTGATCCGGAACGAGGCGCCCGACGATCGCGTGGCCAGCTTCGTGATAAGCAGTGTTGCGCTTCTCCTCCTCGCTCATCACCATCGAGCGGCGCTCGGTGCCCATCATGATCTTGTCGCGGGCACGATCGAAATGCTCCATGCGCACCTCGCGTGCATTCTCGCGCGCCGCAAACAAGGCAGCCTCGTTCACGAGATTCGCGAGATCCGCGCCCGAGAAGCCGGGCGTGCCACGCGCGATCACCATCGGCTTGACGTCGTCAGCCATCGGCACCTTGCGCATGTGCACCTGCAGGATCTGTTCGCGGCCGCGCACGTCGGGCAAGCCGACCACTACCTGGCGATCGAAACGGCCCGGACGCAGCAGCGCCGGGTCGAGCACGTCGGGACGGTTGGTGGCGGCAATGACGATCACGCCTTCGGTGCCTTCAAAGCCATCCATCTCGACCAGCAGCGCGTTAAGCGTCTGCTCGCGCTCGTCGTGGCCACCACCAAGTCCCGCGCCGCGATGGCGACCGACTGCATCGATCTCGTCAATGAAGATGATGCACGGCGAGTGCTTCTTGGCCTGCTCGAACATGTCGCGCACACGCGATGCGCCGACGCCGACGAACATCTCGACGAAATCGGAGCCGGAAATGCTGAAGAACGGCACCTTCGCTTCGCCCGCGATTGCGCGTGCGAGCAAGGTCTTGCCGGTACCCGGCGGGCCAACCATCAGCACGCCACGCGGAATCTTGCCACCGAGTTTCTGGAACTTGCCGGGATCGCGCAGGAACTCGACGAGTTCGCCGACTTCTTCCTTCGCTTCATCGCAACCGGCGACGTCGGCGAAGGTGACCTTGATCTGGTCCTCGCCCTGCATTTTCGCGCGCGAACGCCCGAAGCTCATCGCGCCCTTGCCGCTGCCGCCCTGCTGCATCTGGCGCAGGAAGTACACGAAGATGCCGACAAAGATGATCCATGGCAGGAAGTTGATCACGAGGTAAAGCAGCGACGGACCCGTCGATGGCTTGTCCTGGGTGAAATCGACCTTGTGCCGGTTCAGGTCGTTGATGAGGTCCTTGTCTTCCGGCCCCATCGTCGTGCCCTTGCTGCCGTTCTTGCGCACGAAGCTGAGCATGGTGACGTTCGATGGCGTGTCGCCACTGAACTCGACCTGCTTGATCGCATCGCTGTGCATCTCGTCAAGGAATGACGAATACGCGACTTCTGTAGTCGCCTCCGTCGGCTCCTGCGAAAAGCTCTTGAACACCGCCAGCAATACGACAGCGACGATCACCCAGAGCAGCAGATTTTTTGCCAAATCGTTCATTCAAGCTTCCTGTGCGCATCCTGCGCATTTAGCCCGCATCCGGCGCGGGCGTTCATAAGGTATTCGCATTCCGTACGTTGTGTACCGTACATCCATGTACGGACTTTCAATAAGAGCCGCGCATCTTTGGAAACACGCATCTCACAGTCTAGTCTTCTTCCCAACCGCTAGCGCGTACACCTCGGTCGAGCGCTTGCGCGAGGCTTCGGGTTTGCGCATCACCACCCGCAGGTAACGCCGCTTCAACTCCTGGACGTAGGCATCGAAACCCTCGCCCATGAACAATTTCGTAAGGAACGCACCATCCGGCTTGAGATGCGCGTCGGCAAAGTCCCGGGCCAGTTCGGCCAGATGCATCGCGCGCGGCAAATCCACCGTCTCCATGCCACTCATGTTGGGGGCCATGTCGGAAAGCACAAGGTCCACGGCCCGCCCATCCAGCACCTCTTCCAACCGCAAGAGTGCCTCGTCTTCACGGAAGTCACCGTGAATGAAGTTCACCCCGGCAATCGGCGGCATCGGCAGGATGTCCAGCGCGATCACCGTACCCGGATTGGCCTGATTGTGGCCGCCCAGCATCCGCCGCGCGACCTGCGACCAGCCGCCGGGCGCCGCGCCAAGATCAACCACGACCATGCCCGGCTTCAGTAGCCGGTCGCGCGCGAGCAGCTCTTCCAACTTGTAGGCCGCGCGCGAACGCATGCCCTCGCTCTGCGCCTTCTTCACGAAGCGGTCGGCGAAGTGCTCGCGGAGCCATGCATTGCTGCTTTTGCTGCGGGCCATTGGAAAGCCGTGAATGGGGAATCGTGAGTGGGGAATCGGCAAAGGCGATGCCCAGTCACGTTTAGCGACAGGCAATCGAGGTCCGCATGATACCCTTTCGGCCCAAACGACCCTCCGCAACGCCATGCCTATTACCCTCGTCACCTCCCAGAAGCGCTATCTGCGCAGCCTCGCGCACAACCTGAAGCCGGTGATCCTGGTTGGCACCAAGGGCGTCACTCTCGCCTTGCTGGCCGAACTTGGCGGTGCGCTCGAACACCATGAATTGGTGAAAGTGAAGATCGCCGCCGAGGATCGCGACGAGCGCGATGCATGGGTCATCGCGATCGCCAAAGGCGCCGATGCGGCACTCATCCAGCGTGTCGGCAATGTCGCCACCATGTATCGCCCGCGCAAGAAGAATCCGGGCATCGTGTTGCCGCGGTAAGCCTCGTGTCATTCATCCTGCAACTGCCGGAACATGCATTTACCGTGCGCTCGGTCAGCGACAGCGGCATCGTGGTCAACGAACGCAAACTGACGACCAGTTTCTATCTCTCGCCCGAATCGCTGCACGAGGATTGGCCGCCGCGCAGCATCGATGTGCTGCAACCCGATGACTTGTCCGGCCCGCTCGCCCTGAATCCCGAAGTGATCCTGCTTGGCACCGGCACGATCCAGCGCTTTCCAGCAGCCATCATCATGGCGACGTGCCTGCGTCGTGGTGTCGGTATCGAAGTGATGACCAATGCCGCCGCTGCACGCACTTTCAGCGTGTTGGCGAGCGAAAGCCGACGGGTGGTTGCAGCGTTTCTGCTGGACTGAAACCAGTGATGTATCCACTCGATTCGAGTACGCTGCAGCGGCTTTGAAATCGCAGGATTTGCGGCATACTTCAGCCTCATCATCGTTTCACCAACCAGGGGATCACCATGAGTCGAATCGTCCGCGCCGCGTGCGTCGTGTCTTTGCTGTGCCTTGCTTCCACCGCGATGGCGGCCGATCCGGCGCGCGAAGCCGCAGGCTGGAC
>JBDSVN010000080.1:0-3689 GCA_039927175.1 Lysobacteraceae bacterium
GCCGATGAACCGGTAATAGAGCAGGCTTGTTGCCAGCAACGCGACGCCGATCGGGAACGGCGCGAACATCTTCAACGGCTGCAACGTGCCGACACCGGACGGGATGTTGCGATTCGCCGACAGCAGCAGGTCGTTGAGCAGCAGCAATGGCGAACTGCCCACCATCGTGAGCGCGCTGCCAGTGATGAGCGCGCTCACGATGGGCAACAGCAACCGGGATGGAGACACGCCGGTGCGTGCGGAGAGCCGCGACGCCACCGGCAGGAACAGCGACATCACCGCGGGATTCTGCATCGTCGGCGAGACCAGCCCGGCGACTGCGCAGGTCAGCATGATCATGCGTTCTTCAAGTCCACGCGACTTGCGCAACAGCCAGCCGGCGAGTCGATTGAGCAGCCCGGTACGATCGAGTCCGGCGCCGAGGATCATGGTTGCTATCACGCTGATCACGGCTGAGCCGGAAAATCCATCGAACAGGTGATCGGTTGGAACCAGTCCACTCAAACCCAGCGCGATCAGCACGATCAGGGCGACCAGATCTGACGAGATCCGGTTGAACATGAACATCGCCATGGTGAACAGCACCACGCACAACAAGACCACCATGTCGGGAGTGAGTGCGTGGTCGGCTACGGCGTCCATGGATGCGGTCGATTCTGCCTGTGGGGGATCAGTCAGCGGCGTTCGTAGAGCAAATCGCAAACAGCGTGGCCAAGCCCGATGCCGCGTTGTTCAAAGCGTGTCTGCGGCCGCCAGTCCGGGCGCGGAACCATGCCGCGCTCATCGCTACGATTGCGCAATGCAGGCTCTGCGTCGAGCACGTCCCACATGTGTTCGGCGTACGGCTGCCAATCGGTGGCCAGGTGCAGCAGGCCGCCGACGCGCAAGCGGTTGGCGATCAACGCGGCGGTTTCGGCGCGCACCAGTCGGCGCTTGTGATGGCGTTTCTTGTGCCACGGATCTGGAAAATAGATACGAACTTCATCCAGTGCGCCACTGGCGATTTCGTGTTGCAACACTTCCAGCGCGTCGTGGCGATAAACGCGCACGTTGCGCAGTTTTGCCGCTTCGATGCCGGCGAGCGCGCGACCAACGCCGGGCGCGTGCACTTCGATACCAATGTAATCGCGTGCAGGATCCGCCGCGGCTGCGTGTAGTAATGCGCCGCCGTTGCCGAAACCGATTTCCATGACGATCGGTGCCGTGCGATCGAACAGTGCATGCAGGTCGCGTTGTGTTCCGGCGTAATCGATGCCGTATTCCGGCCACAACTCGCGCATCGCGCGTTCCTGCGACGGCGTCAGACGACCTTCGCGCAACACGAAACTGCGAATTTGCCTGCGTCCATCGGCCGCTGTAAATGGCGCGTTCCTGGGGGCAGTCCTCATGCGAACCATCCTTGGTGTTGCTTGCCGGCCCGTCCTTCCATGGCCGGGCGCTCGTCGGCGTGGACTGCCATGCCGAGGCAGTCCACGAAAGCACCGTCTCGCCCTTGTCGCAGGACAAAACTCCGCACTTGCCGGTGTTCCGGATCGGCCGTGAAAGGTTGCTCGCGCTGTGCGTCGTTCACGCTGCCCACCTCTCGTGCGTGGCGGGCGTGGTTGCCATCAGAAGAACATGCCTTCGATCGGCGACGATGCATTCGCATTGCGCTTTTTCGGGATGCGCCCGGCGAGGAATGCGTGGCGGCCGGCTTCCACGCCGAGTTTCATCGCCAACGCCATCCGCACCGGATCGCGCGCGCCAGCGATGGCGGTATTCATCAGCACGCCATCGCAGCCGAGTTCCATTGCGATGGCGGCATCCGATGCGGTGCCGACGCCGGCATCGACGAGAATCGGAACCTTCGCGTTCTCGACAATGGTGAGGATGTTGTACGGATTGCGGATGCCGAGACCAGAACCGATCGGTGCGGCCAGCGGCATCACTGCAACACAACCCATCTGCTCGAAGCGCTTGGCCATGATCGGATCGTCGCTGGTATAGACCATCACCTGGAAACCTTCGGCGATCAGCGTCTTCGCGGCTTCCAAGGTTGCGGGAATATCCGGATGCAAGGTTTGCTGGTCGCCGAGTACTTCGAGTTTCACCAGCGCGTGTCCGTCGAGCAATTCGCGTCCGAGTCGCGCCGTGCGCACGGCGTCATCGGCGGTGTAGCAGCCGGCGGTGTTGGGCAGGATGGTGTAGCGATCGGATAGCAACACATCGAGCAGGTTCGGCGCGTGCTTGTCTTGGCCGATATTCGTGCGGCGGATCGCGACAGTGACGATCTGCGCTCCCGCAGCTTCGGTGGCGAGCCGCGTTTGTTCGAGATCGGCGAATTTACCGGTGCCGGTCAGCAAGCGGGAACGATAGGCGATGCCGGCGATGATAAGCGGATCGGTGATTGCGGTAGAGGATGAGTTTTCAGTCGAGTCCATCCGGGGATTATCGCCCAATGCACGCGTGCTGTGCCGCGCTGTGAGGACGAATTTGCAAGCTTTCTCAGCCGCCTCCAATGGCCTGCACGATTTCGATGACATCGCCATCTGCGATGCGACGGCTGCCGTGTTCGCTGCGCGGAACGATGGTTTGGTTGATTTCCACCGCGACGCGACGCACGCCATGGCCGTGATGGTCCAGCAATTCGGCAATCGTTGGCGCATCGGGCAGGCTGTATGCCTTGCCATTGAGTTGGAATTGCATGGCCTCAATCGATCCTTCGCGTGGGGAAGCGCATTGCAGCAAGCCGATGCGCTCGGCATAATTCAGTCGCGAGGCGGGTGTAGCTCAATGGTAGAGCTGTTGCTTCCCAAGCAACTGACGAGGGTTCGATTCCCTTTACCCGCTCCACGTTTTGATCATACCTGACGCTCGCCGCCTCGGCTTCCAGTGGCGCGTTGCAACGGCACCATCGCCCCGGACGGCAGAACCAGCATGGTCGAACGCGGCAGGCAATCGAAACCGGTGCTGGGCTGGCGCGAGTGGCTGGCGTTGCCCGACTTTGGCATCCATGCGATTCGCGCCAAGATCGACACCGGCGCGCGCTCTTCCGCTTTGCACGTGGAGACCCTGGAAACATTCCAGTCCGGTGGCCGCGAATGGGTGCGCTTCAGTGTGGCAACCGGGCCAGCGGGGGCGAAGCCAGTGCTGGTCGAGTCAACCGTCCATGATCGCCGTCCAGTCACCGATTCGGGCGGGCATGTCAGCGAGCGCATCTTCCTGCGGACCCGATTGCTGCTGGCGGGAGAATCGTATCCGGTTGAAATCAACCTGACTTCACGCCGCAACATGCTGTTTCCGATGCTGCTCGGGCGCACCGCGCTGGCGCGGCATTTCCTGGTCGATCCGACGCGCTCCTTCCGCGCTGGACGACTTCCCCACGAATCGGTCGCATGCCCATGAAGCTCGCCATCCTGTCGCGCAACAGCAAGCTGTATTCGACCCAGCGGCTGATCGAGGCCGCGCGTGAGCGTGGCCACAGCGTACGCGTGCTCGATCCGCTGCGTTGCTACATGAAGATTGGGTCCGACGGATTTGACATGCACTACAAGGGCCGCGTGCTGACCGACTACGACGCGGTGCTGCCACGCGTCGGTGCTTCGATCACCCGCTACGGTACTGCGGTGCTGCGCCAATTCGAGATGATGAATGTGTACACGCCGAATGGTTCGGACGCGATCTTGCGCGCGCGCGACAAGCTGCGCTGC
>JBDSVN010000081.1:0-7034 GCA_039927175.1 Lysobacteraceae bacterium
TGAGAATGGATTCGGGATGGAACTGCACGCCCTCGGCGCACCACGTCTTGTGGCGCACGCCCATGATCGCCTCGATGTTGCCGTTTTCGTCTTCGGTCCAAGCGGTGACTTCCAGGCAATCGGGCAGCGACTCGCGTTCAAGGGCGAGCGAGTGGTAGCGCGTGGCCTCGAATGGGCTCGGCAACCCAGCGAACACACCAACGCCGTCGTGATGCACCTGCGATGTCTTGCCGTGCATGATCTGCGCGGCACGCACGACCTTGCCGCCAAATGCCTGGCCGAGTGCCTGGTGACCGAGGCAGACGCCGAGGATCGGAATGCGTTCGGCAAGTTTCGCGTAGATCTCCAGTGAAATGCCGGCATCGTCCGGCGTTCCCGGGCCAGGCGAAATCACGATATGCGACGGCGCGAGTGCTTCGATGCCGGCAATGTCGATCGCATCGTTGCGCACGACATGCACGTCCTGCCCCAGCTCACCGAAATACTGCACGAGGTTGTAGGTGAAGCTGTCGTAGTTATCGATCATCAGCAACATCGGCGACCCGTGGCGAAACGCGCTGCGAGGGGCGCCGAGTATAGCTGGTCGCCATGCCAGTCGACTTTATCGCGATGCTGCATGCGGGAACCGCACGCACACGCGCAAGCCCGGCGCATTGTCTTCCAGTGCAACCGTTCCACCGTGGCGATGCGCGATGGCGCGTACCAGACTCAGGCCAAGGCCACTGCCTGGCGATCCGCGATGTTCTTCCAATCGCACGAAACGGTCGAACACGCGTTCGCGATCAACCAACGGAATACCAGCTCCGTGATCACCGACGATCAGATGTATTGCATCGCCTTCGTCATACAGGTGCAAGGTGACTTGCGTTCCGATGGTTGCGTATTTCAGGGCATTGTCGAGCAGGTTGGCCACGAGTTGGAACAGTTGATCTGAATCGCCGCGCAACACGCATTGCGTGGTCTGCTCCTCCAGGCCGACGTGGCGTTCGATGGCGATCGGCGCATACAGTTCGATCGCATCCAGCACCAGCGGTTGCATCGCGACTTCCGGGTCGTCGGCACCTGCGGTCTGCGCTTCGATGCGCGTCAACCGCAACAGCGCACTGAATGTCGCGAGCAACTGGTCGGTTTCGGCGATCGCCGCGTCAAGTTCGGTATTGAACTGCACGGTATCCACGGGATCGGTGCGCATGTCCTCGAGCCGGTTGCGCAAACGCGTGAGTGGTGTGCGCAGATCGTGGGCGATGTGGTCGGTCGCATGGCGCACGCCATCGAGTAACTCCTGGATGCGATCGAGCATCGCATTGATGCGCTTGGCGAGGCGATCGAACGAATCGTCGCTGTCGTCTTCCGGAATGCGCAACGCAAGCTCGCCGGCACCGACGCGGCGGGTGATGTCGTAGGTACTTTCCAGCCGGCGCGCAACCCAGCGCGCGGTAATCCATCCGATCAAGCCGCCCAATCCTGCAGCGGCCAGCAACGCATACAACGAAGTCCGGCGCACCAAAGCTTCAAAACGCGTCTGGTTGTGGCTGCGCCGGCCGGTAAGCAAGCGACTGCCATCGGTTAGCGGCTGGATCTTTGCGACCACGCGCACCCTGCCATCCGCGTTGTCTTCCTCGAAATCGACCCAGCCGCTCCTTCTGCTGCGAATCGACTCGGGCATCGTTGCGAATTGCCCGGCCAGCAAGCTTCCATCGGCGCCGATCAATTCATAGACAGCGTTGTCATCGTCGGGCGCTGCGGTGCGTTCGTTGATTTCGGTGGCGAGAGCCGAATGGCCGGATTCGTGGAACTGATCGACGAGATCGGCACTATCCAGTCGTATGACATCGTGCAGGTCCTCGCTGAAGATGCGGGAAACCGCATAAAACATTCCCGACCCAAGCAGCAGGTAGGACAGCAGGAACAAACCGCCGATTACCAGCGCGAGGCGCGTGCTGGTGGACCGCGCGGAAAGCAGGCCGATAATCCTATTCACGCACGCCGAGACGATAGCCAGCGCCGCGCACCGTGTGCAGCAAAGGCTTCGGATGGTGGCGGTCAATCTTCTGGCGCAGGCGGCTGATGTGCACGTCGATCACGTTGGTCTGTGGATCGAAGTGATAATCCCAGACCGCTTCGAGCAGCATGGTGCGGGTGACGACGCGTTCGGCCTGGCGCATCAGGTATTCGAGCAGGCGGAATTCGCGTGGCTGCAATTCGATGTTGCGGCCCGCGCGCCGCGCTTCGCGCGTCAACAAGTTCAATTCGAGATCGCCAACGCGCAACTCGGTGGACTCGGTGCCAGGCGCTTGCCGGCGCCGCAACAAGCTGTCGATGCGTGCGCTGAGTTCGGCGTAAGCGAAAGGCTTGACGAGATAATCGTCAGCGCCAGCACGCAGGCCCTCGACGCGGTGGTCGACATCACCGAGCGCCGTCAGCACCAACACGGGCGTGTCGTTGCCCGCACCACGCAGGGTGCGCAGCACGGTCAGGCCATCGACGGCAGGCAGCATCCGGTCGAGGACAATCGCGTTGTAGGTTTCGGTTGTCGCCAGAAACAGGCCGTCGCGACCGTTGTCGGCCTGGTCGACGGTATGACCATCTTCGGTCAATCCCTTGGCGATGAATGCAGCGGTGTGGGGGTCGTCTTCGACGATCAGGATGCGCATGCGGCTTCCTACATGACCCCGAAGGATACCGCGCCGGGATGCCGGCGCGGTATCGATTGGAACATTTGTTGCTTACTTGCTCGGAGCAGCTGCCGGGTCGGCGGCAGGTGCGGCCGGGGCGGCGGCAGTCTTGGCCTTGTGATGGTGCTTCTTGTGGTGGTGCTTTTTGGCGTGGGTCTTGTCGACCGCCGCGTCGGTCTTCTTGGCCGCATCGAGATTCTCTTGGGCGGCCTGGACACTTTTATCGGCGGCGCTAGAGGCAGTAGCCGGGGCCGGCGCGGCGGCCGGGGCGGCCGGGGCGGCGGTGCCCGCGGCAAATGCGCTGCCGGCGAAAGCGGCGGACAGGGCGAGCGCGATCAACGTGGTGCGAATCTTCATGGGAAACTCCTGAGCGGTGGATGGGTTGCCGCCGAAACGAAGCGCTTCGGCGTGATACCGAAGATGCGCCCGCGCATGCCGCAGGGTGCTTGCCGGAACATGACGGAAAATTTAATTGATGGCATTTGTTCAGGTGGGCAGAAACGAATCGTTCGTGCGCATGCGCCAACTGCGATGCATGCTCGCTTTATGCTGCCAGATAGCGATCCTGCTATCCCGATCCACTCCAGGATATCCACATGCCGCATCTTTTTGATCAACCGACTTTCGGCGACCTCAGCCTGCGCAATCGCATCGTGGTCTCGCCGATGTGCGAATACTCGGCCGTGGATGGCATGCCAAACGACTGGCATCTCGTGCACCTGGGTTCACGCGCCGTCGGTGGTGCGGGCCTGGTGATGACCGAAGCGACTGGCGTGTCGCCCGAGGGCCGCATCTCGCCCGGAGACACCGGCATCTGGAATGAAGCGCAGCAAAGTGCATGGGCGCGCATCGTCGGATTCATGCATTCGCAGGGAGCCGCTGCCGGAATCCAGCTTGCGCATGCGGGCCGCAAGGCCAGTACCGAAGTCCCGTGGCGTGGTGGCAAGGCACTCGCTGAAGATGCGGGCGCGTGGGTACCGGTAGCTCCTAGTGCCATCGCATTCGCTGCAGATTACCCAATGCCGGTTGCGCTCGATGATGATGGCCTGCGCAAGGTCGTCGCCGACTTCGCCACATCCGCGCGAAGGGCGCGCGAAGCTGGTTTCGACGTGATCGAAATCCATGCCGCACATGGCTATCTGCTGCACGAATTTCTCTCGCCGCTATCGAACCATCGCAGCGATGCTTATGGCGACACGTTGGAAAATCGCGCGCGTCTGTTGCGTGAAGTGGTGGCTTCGGTGCGCAGCGAATGGCCAGCATCAAAACCGCTGTTCGTTCGTGTCTCGGCAACAGACTGGACACCGGATGGCTGGGGCATCGACGAATGCATCGCACTCGCGCGCTGGCTGAAGGCCGATGGCGTCGATCTGATCGACGTGTCGTCGGGTGGCAATGTGCCGCACGCAACAATTCCGATCGGCCCGAATTACCAGGTGCCATTCGCCGCGCGCATCCGCCGCGAAGCGGGCATCGCCACCGGAGCGGTCGGGCTGATCACTGATGCGGTTCAGGCGCAGAAAATAATCGACGATGGCGATGCCGATCTGATCATCATGGCGCGCGAATTCTTGCGCGATCCGTATTTTCCACGACGTGCGGCGAAGGAGTTTGGTGTAGAGATCAACGCTCCGCAGCAATATGGACGAGCCTGGTAAGACTCGCTGATCGACGCAAGACGCACGCAACGATCACAAGCCTTCCGCCGCCTGCGCCACCGCGCGGAACAGCGCCCTGCCCTTGCTCATGGTTTCATCCCATTCGGCTTGCGGGTCCGAGTCATAAACAATGCCGGCACCGGCCTGCACGTGCAGGCGACCATCGTGGATCACGGCGGTGCGGATCGCGATCGCGGTGTCGGCATCGCCCCACCAGCCGATGTAGCCGATCGCGCCGGCGTAGATGTTGCGCTTGATCGGTTCGAGTCCGCGAATGATTTCCAGTGCGCGTATTTTCGGTGCGCCACTGACCGTACCGGCCGGGAATGCGGCTTTCAACACGTCGGCGTAACTCAATCCTTCACGCAGCGTGCCGGTGACTTCGCTGACGATATGCATCACGTGCGAATAGCGTTCGATCACGAACTGCTCACCGACTTTTACACTGCCGGGAACGGCGACGCGACCGACATCGTTGCGGCCGAGATCGATCAGCATCAAGTGTTCGGCGCGTTCCTTCGGATCGGAGAGTAGTTCGGCTTCGAGCGCAAGGTCTTCCTCGTGGGTCTTACCGCGACGGCGCGTGCCGGCGATCGGGCGCACGGTGACAGTATTGTCTTTCAGACGCACGAGGATTTCGGGTGACGAGCCAACGACCTGGGTTCCATCAAGGTCGAGGAAGTACATGTAAGGCGATGGATTGAGCGCACGCAATGCGCGATACACATCGACCGGCCGTGCGCGGAACGGCACCGACATCCGCTGCGACAACACGACCTGGAATACTTCGCCGGCCTTGATCGCTTCTTGCGCGGTGCGCACGGCGGCCTTGTAGCCTTCCTCGGTGAAACCGGAAACGAAATCATCTTCCTGCAATGCTGATGGCGCGAGCATGTCGGGATAACTGCGGCCCGAATGGCGCAGCTTGTGCACGAGCTCGTCGAGCCGCCGCCCCGCACGCGCATACGCCTGCGGCTGCGCTGGATCGGCGTGCACGATCAGATACAAACGGCCCTTGAGGTTGTCGAACACCGCGACTTCCTCGGATAGCAACAGCAGCGCATCGGGCGTGCCGAGTTGGTCTGGTTTGCCAGCATCGGTCGCAAGGCGCGGCTCGATCCAGCCGATCGTCTCGAAGCCGAAATAGCCGACCAATCCGCCGGTGAACGCCGGCAACTCGGGCATGCGTGGCACTCTGAATTGCGCGCGGATTGTTTCGACTTCGGCGAATGGATCGTCGAGTTCACGCGATTCGACAACATCGCCATGCTCACGAATTTCCATTGTGTGCCCGCGAAACATGTAGGTGCGTTTCGCCGGCAGGCCGATGATCGAATAGCGGCCCCATGTTTCGCCGCCTTCCACCGATTCGAACAGATAGGTGTGCGGGCCGTCGGCAAGCTTCAGGTACACCGACAACGGCGTGTCGAGGTCGGACAGCACTTCGCGCACGACCGGGATGCGGTTGTGGCCGGTGGCGGCGAGTTGGTCGAAGGTTGCTTGATCGATCACGGCAAGACTCACGATGGCGAACCGCGAGTATGCCAGCGACCGTCATCGTGCTGTCACGGCTCGCCCCAATCGTGTGCATGGTGCATGCGGTTGTGCGGGTTATTTGCCTAGCATGTACAGCTGCCAGCGATCACGTCGACTCATGCGCAGCAGGGGCTGCAGGGTGCGCAGGCCGGTCGGGCCGATGCTGCGCTCCAGATAACGCATCTCCTCGAGTTTTTCGTCGACTTGCGCATCCGCAGCCATTTCGATCCCGTTCTCGCGCATCATCAGGATGCCTTTGGCGCGCAGGGCAAGCTCCACGCACAGGCGCAGGTAACAGACCATGTCGGCAATCACGGGTCCGCTGAATCGCGCACGCAACCCATGCAGGTACTGGCCAGTGGGCGACTCCGAAAACGTGCCGGAGTCGAGCAGTTCGATCAATTCGCGATCGCTGTCGAAACCGGTACCGATCCAGCCTTCGAGCGCGCGCTCGCTGCGTGCGAACACCCACAACATGAGCGGCGGCAGGCCGAGCAGGACGAGCAGCGTCTGGTAGATCGGCGGCAACACGAAATGGTTGAAGGCAGAATGTACCAGCACCGCAACTATCAGCGGCGGAACCACGGCGCGAAAATCCATCGCGCCGCGCCGGTCCGTATTGGCAAGCACCATCGCCGCGAAAATCGCCTGCACACCGCCGTGCAGGATGGCGGTGCCGAAGCCGCGCACGATCCAGCTCACGGCGCGGTGATCGGCCAGTTCGTTGAGGTAATACAGGTTTTCGATCATCGCGAAGCCGGCGCCGACGGCAAATCCGAAGATCGACGCATCGACGAGGAAGCCGATGCGATGGGTCCGAATCAACAACAGGATCGCGATGCCCTTGATCGCCTCTTCCACGAAGGGCGCGCCGTACTGTGAATAATCGCCGAAGTCCAATCCCAACCAACGCAGGGCAGCGAAGTTCACCAGGTAACTGGCACCGGCGGCAATGCAGCCGATCGCAATGACGAACACGATCATGCGCAGGCGCACCAGCTTGTAGCTGTCCAGCACCAACAGAGCGGCGAGGAAGCACAGCACCGGCAGCAGGCCGATTGCAGCGCGAGTCGCCGTGGACGCATCGACGATCATCCGGAGCGTCCTGTGTGCACGGACGTTGCGGCCATCAATTCAGCACTTTCAGTGAGACCATCCACTCGTT
>JBDSVN010000082.1:0-3154 GCA_039927175.1 Lysobacteraceae bacterium
TCCCGCCGGCGAGTAATTCCGGTCATGCGCGGAGGCGTGAGTTCACGCCACGCGCCTGGCGCGAGATCGTCGAGCTGGTAATCGCCGATCGCAACGCGGATCAGGCGCAGCGTCGGTAATCCAACTGCCGCCGTCATCCGTCGCACTTGCCGGTTGCGGCCTTCGCGAATGCTCAGTTCGATCCACGCATCCGGGATGGTTTTGCGATAACGCACCGATGGATCGCGCGGCCATAACCATGCCGGCGCTGCATCCAGAGTGCGCGCCTGTGCGGGCAAGGTCGGGCCATCGTTGAGCATCACGCCCGCACGCAGCGCATCGAGTTGCGCATCAACCGGCGAACCTTCGACTTGCGCCAGATACGTCTTCGCTGTCGCGTGGCGTGGATCGGTCAATTGCGCCGCGAGTTTTCCATCATCGGTGAGCAGCAACAATCCTTCCGAATCGAAATCGAGACGGCCAGCCGCGTACACGTTCGGCGGCAAGCCGAATTCGGCCAGCGTGCGCCGCGATCCGTCGCCAGTGAATTGGCACATCACCTGGAATGGTTTGTTGAGCGCGATCAGCATCCGCGCAGTGTAGCTGCCGCAATGTAGCCACGGCCGCATGGGACAATGCGCGACCTCTGCTGGCACTCCATCATGCGATCCGACCATCCACTGCAACGCCTGTTCGTTTTCGCGCGACCATTCAGGCGCGATGCGTATCTGGCGAGTACGTTCTCGGTACTCAACAAGTTCTTCGACGTGTTGCCGGAATTGCTGATCGGCGTCGCGGTCGATGTCGTGGTCAACAAGCGCGGCTCGTTTCTCGCGCGGATGGGGATTCCCGACCCGTTGCATCAACTGCTTGCGTTGGTCGCACTCACGATCGCGGTGTGGGTGTTCGAATCGTTGTTCGAATACCTGTACGCGGTGCGCTGGCGTGGGCTCGCGCAGGACTTGCAGCACACGCTGCGACAGGCCGCGTACGCGCACCTGCAAAAACTGCCACCCGACACGATCGCGCGCGAACGCAGCGGCAAGTTGATGGCGCTGATGAACGAAGACGTCAATCAGATCGAGCGCTTCCTCAACACCGGCGCAAATGACCTGATCCAGGTGTTTATTTCATCGCTGCTGGTTGGAGCAGTGTTTTTCTTTTTGACGACAAGCCTCGCGGTTCTCGCTTTGTTGCCGATTCCGCTGATCCTGCTCGGCGCGTTCTGGTTCCAGAAACGCCTCGCACCGCGTTATGCCGCTGCACGCGAAGCTGCGGCGACGGTATCGACACGTCTCAACAACAACCTCGCCGGCATGGCGACGATCCAGGCGTACACCGCCGAGGCGTTCGAGAACGAACATGTGCGCGTTGCGTCCGATGGCTTTCGTGCGCGCAATGCCGAAGCGATTCGCGTCTCGGCCGCGATCACGCCGGTCATCCGGATGGCGATCCTCGCCGGTTTCGTGGCGACGATGTTGTACGGCGGTTGGCTGACGCTACAAGGGCGGCTTGGCGTCGGCAGTTATTCGGCGCTGGTGTATCTCACGCAACGCTTGTTGTGGCCGTTGACGCGATTGGCCGACATGACCGATCTGTACCAGCGCGCGATGGCGTCGGTGAATCGCGTGATGGATTTGCTGGATTCGCCGTTGCCGAAACGTGGCGTGCAACAACTCACCGAACGCCCACGCGGTGCGTTGCGATTCGATGATGTGCGGCATGCGTACGACGGTCGCATTGCCGTCGATGGCGTGTCGTTCAATGTACCCGCAGGAGCAATGATCGCGCTCGTCGGCGGCACCGGCGGCGGCAAGAGCACGCTGCTGAAATTGCTGCTGCGCTTTATCGATCCGCAATCGGGCCGCATCAAACTGGATGGTCAGGACATCGCCGCACTCGATCCGGCCGCATTGCGAAAGATCATCGGCTACGTCGCGCAAGAACCGTTCCTCACCGATGGCAGCGTCGCCGACAACATCGCGTATGGCGATCGCGCGCCCGACCCAGCGAAGGTGGAAGCCGCTGCGCGCGCGGCAGAAGCACATCGCTTCATCGTTGCCTTGCCGGATGGTTATGCGAGCGCGGTTGGCGAACGTGGCGCGCAACTCTCGGGCGGACAACGCCAACGCATTGCACTCGCACGCGCGTTGTATCGCGATCCCGTAATTCTCGTGCTCGATGAAGCGACCTCTGCCGTCGACAACGAAACCGAAGCTGCGATCCAGCATTCACTGGCGAAAGCGCATGCGGGTGAAGACGGTCAACGCCGCACCACGCTCGTCGTCGCGCATCGACTCTCAACCGTGCGCCGCGCCGATGCAATCCATGTGTTGGAAGCGGGCAGGATTGTCGAATCCGGAACGCACGACGAACTCGTCGTGCGCAATGGAATTTACGCAGCGCTGTGGCGATTGCAGACTGGTGAAGCGTAGCGCGGGCGGATCGAATCCGGCGCGTGCATCGTGCGCTTAGCGCACGCTACTATTTCTTCGGCTTCACGAACCGCAGCGTCATCCGATCCGATTCGCCGATCTTCAAGTAACTGCCCTGGTTGTGGTTGCCCTGCGACAGCGTCGGCGGCAGCGTCCACACGCCATGCGGATAATCCTTGGTGTCCTTTGGATTGGCGTTGATCTCGCTCTTGCCGTCGAGCACGAATCCGGCGGCAGTCGCATAATCGACGACCTGCTTCTCGGTGAGATAGCCGTGCATGCCGTCAGTCGCCGCGCCAGGATTTGCGCGGTGGTCGGTCACGCCGAGTACGCCACCCGGCTTGAGTACGTCGAAGAACGCCTTGAACATCGCCGCCTGCGTACCGCCCATCACCCAGTTGTGCACGTTGCGGAATGTCAGCACCGTGTCGACTGAATTTGGTGCGCCGAAATTCGGAGCTTTCGGATCGAACTCGATGGTTTTTGCATGGCCATAATGCGCGGAGTCGGCTGCGAATTTCGTGGCCAGTGCCGACTTGCCCTGCGCCGCTTCGCCATCGGGTTTGCCGGGCTTTGCAACCGCAGCGATGTAATGGCCGCCTTCGTTCAACAAAGGCGCGAGCAGTTCGGAATACCAGCCGCCGCCGGGAGTGATCTCGATCAATGTCTGGTCGGGTTTTACGCCGAAGAACGTAAGTGTTTCGTTCGGATGCCGATAAACATCACGCGCCGCATTTTTT
>JBDSVN010000083.1:0-4857 GCA_039927175.1 Lysobacteraceae bacterium
TGTGCGGGCAGGCCGGTGGTACAGGGGTAGTCGAGAATGCGGTGGATCTGGCTGAAGTCCCCGGGCTTGATGTAGCGGTCGCCGCAGTTCTTGCCGAGGGCGCGCTGGACCGCGTTCGGCAGGCTCATCCGGAAGGCTTCGCGATAGTGCGATTGCATGCCTTCCCGCACCAGGTTCTCTTCGGTCGGAATGTTGTAAAGCCGCATCGCGGTATCGCGCAGAGTGGGATCGCGGATCAGGCTGATGGTGCCGGTCGAGATCAGCTCGTCGTAGGTCGAGCGACGGCGCGAGCCCTGCTTGTATTGGGTGGCGCGGTAGGCGCTGATCAACAAGGCCTCGTCCGGCAGCGGCGCCGTGCCGTCGAGTGCGTTGACCGTCAGATTGGCGTTGGCCAGAACCTCGCGGTTGTAGACGATCAGGAACTGGTAAAGCCAGTCTTCCTCGCGCATATCGGTCTTCAGGCGCGCAGTGAACACCGCCGCCTTTGCGTCGGTCTGTCGATCTTCGTTCCAGTTCGATCCCTGCAAACCGATAAACACGCCGACCACGACCACGACTAGTTCAATGACGATCGCAGTCCAGTCCTGCTTTTTCATGCTCGCGGTGAAACGACGAAGAATCATGGTGTGTTTCCAAGCTGGTGATTGACCCGAAACCGCGTAGCGCTGGGCGGGCTGGCGATGTGGTACTCAAACATAGTGATGTGATTCATAGCGGCACGCCGTTGTCGTCGAAGCCGACCTTGTGCAGTAAGCGCAGGTAGCGCGGGTCGTGGCGGTAGTTGGTGAACAGCGGGCTGCGCAGCAGGACGACGCCGTCGGTGCCGCTGCCCTTGGTGTCGAGGATCGACTCGGTGTAGATGAACAGATCGTCGATATGCGATGGGAAAATCCTGCTGATGCCGACGGCATCGACCGTCAGTGTCCGGCGGATGGCGTCGTAGTCGTTCGGTTTGCGCATGATCGCGAGCGTGGCGTCGATCGACTTCATTTTTGCCTCAATCAGCGCCGCGCTGTCGCCCCGCCTGACGAGGTCGTCGTGGAGGACACCGCGCATGTTCTCTGCGTCATGAATACGGCCGGCCTTGGCATAGGATGTAAACAGATTTCGGTTCACATACCGGAAGTCAGGCGCGATAGCGTGCCCCACCTCTAGTTGCGCGATCGATTCGTTGATGCGGTTCGAATAAAAGAGCAGGTAGCCATACAGATTGCGGTAGGCCGGCGCCTTCGGATCAAGCTCGACGGCGCGCTGCGCGGTTGCCAATGCCTCGTCGCTGCGTCCCATTGCGCCGAGCCAGTCGGTGTAAACGAACAGGAACTCCGGGTCGTTCGGTGCCAGTGCTTGGGCTTGCTGGAATTGCTGCTCGGCCGCTCGCCAATGCCATGCGTTCGCATACAGTCCGCCCAGCGCGATATGCGCTGCGGCAAGGTTGGGTTCAAGGGCGATGGCGCGTTTGCAGGCTGCTTCGCCTTCATCGTAGATCTGCGGCAGTCGCGCCTTATCGGTATCAGGCAGGTAGTACGGCAGCACGTCGAGGCTCGCGCACAGGCCGGCCCAAGCCTGCGCGAACTCCGGATCGCGCTTCAACGCGGCATGGTAGAGATCGATGGATTTCTGTACGCCCGCGCCGCGTGCGCGATACGCCTCGCGCGCTTCCAGATACAAATCGTGCGCCTGGGTGTCGGTCGTCGCGACCGCAACAAGTTGCGTCTGCTGCGCGCCGATCAGGGTGATCTTGAGCTTGTCGGTGATCGCGCGTGCGATGCGCTCCTGCAGCGCGAACACATCCTTGAGATCGCCATCGTAGCTTTCCGACCACAGATGGAAGTCGTCGTCACTGCGGATCAATTGCGCGGTGATGCGCACCTTGTCGCCCTGCTTGCGCACCGAGCCTTCGAGCACGTTGGCCACGCCGAGTGCCTTGCCGATCGTGCGCAGATCCTCGTTGCGGCCCTTGTAGTAGAACGACGATGTGCGGCCGGCGACCTTGAGGTCCTGCACTTGCGCCAGCGCGTTGAGGATTTCCTCGGACATGCCATCCGAGAAATAGCCTTGGTCGTGCTCCGGGCTGAGGTCGAGGAACGGCAATACGGCGACCGACTTGGGATTGATCTGCGATTTTTCCGCGCTGATTTCAGCGGTGACATGCGCGGTGGTCTGGGTCACCAGCGCCGCTTCACGTCGCGGCGCGAGCACGAACTTGTCGAACGCGAAATAGCCGATTGCCACGATCGACACGACCAGCAACCACCGGTTCATCCGATGCGCGGTCTGCGGCGCGATCGATTCCTCAGGTTTAACGTCTTCATCGCGCTTGATGCCATCGGGGGTCAACTCGAACACCCATGACACGATCATTGCCGGAAGAAACCCGATCGCCAGCGCAATCACGATCGTGCGCGGCAACCAATCAGGTGCCGAAAACATCGGCAGGATCGTCCCCGCGACTTGCACCACCAGCCACGCGCCGACCAGATACAAACCGGCGGCGCGGATGACGTTGCGTCGCTTGAGTTCAGCGATGAAGTTCATCGGCAAGTGAACGCGTCGGGGCCCTTTTCGGGCGCTGGTTTGCACAGGTCGGGCCAGCCGTAGCGCTTCCAGTAGTCGAGCATGCCGATGCGTTTGGCGAATCCCTGGAAGGACGGATCCTGGCGTGCCTTGCGCGACCATGCTTCCGGTGCCCACAACCAGTTCAGGAAAGCGTCGGACAAGCCGGAATGCCCGTGTTCGAATTTGACGAACGCGCGCGCTGGTTCGCGCAGTTGCAGCAGGTAGGTCGGTGCCCAGTCGTCACCGGGATGCGCATCCACGACCTTCAACGCCGTTTGACGTTCCTCCTCGCTCAGTACGCTGCCGCGATAGACGGCTTCCAACTCGGCGGTCGACAGCTTGCTTCCGAAACCGATGTTGCCCTTCGCGAACTGCTTCGCACCAGTGTCGTAGTCGTGAACTGTGAAGCTGTGCCACGCGAGCAGGAGTGCAGCGAAGGGTGAGTCGTTGTCGCCAACGCGGCGCGCCATCTCAAGCGTGCCTGCCACATCGCCCATCCGCCAGCGCATGGCGCCCAGGTAAAACAGAATCAGGGGATTGGCCGGGTCGCGGCGCAGCATTGCGGCTAGCCGCGCTTCGGCATCTGCCGTGCGGCCCATCGCTGACGATTCGTTTGCGGCCCAGTAGTTCGCTGCCGCGTTGTCGGGGTCATTCGTAAGTGCACGGTGCATCGGCTCCATCATCCCGACGTAATCGCGTTGCGAGAACTGGTTGTAGCTCAGCGCGGCGTACGCTTCGGCATCGTTGGGATCGAGCGCAAGCGCGCGCTGCGCCGCTGCGTCGGACGCTTTCCAGTTCGCTGCCCAGTCGCCACCGACGTATTGGGTCAGCACGGCGTAAGCGATCGCCTGCTTCGACCATGCGCGGGCGAAGTTCGGATCGAGCGCGGTCGCCTGCTGCAGCAGGGTGATCGCGCGCGGCAAGCTGTCGCCGACCCGGCGATTCACCAGCGTCTGCGCTTCCACGAACAATGCATAGGCCTGCGGACTGTCGCTGGCCTTGGCGACCAGCCGGTTGCCACTGCCTGCCACTAGCGTCACTTTCAATTTCGCGGCGATGTCGCGCGCACACGATTCCTGCAAGTCGAACACATCGGCGAGTTTGCCATCGTAGGCTTGCGACCACTCCTGCTCGCCATTGGAGGTCTGCACCAGCGCCGCGGTGATGCGCAGCAGGTCGCCCTGCCGGCGCACCGAACCTTGCAGCAGGTGGGCGACGCCGAGTTCCTTGCCGATCTGCCGGGCGTCGATGTTGCGGCCCTTGTAGGAGAACGACGAACTGCGGCCGATCACCTGCATCCCGTTCACGCGGGCCAGCGCGTTGAGGATTTCCTCGGACATTCCGTCGGAAAAATAACCCTGGTCGTGCGCGGGGCTGAGATCGTCGAATGCCATCACCGCGAGCGAATTGGGCGATGCGGTGGGTACGGAAGCAGCGGATTGCTGTGGCGTCGCCACATCGCCCTTGCGGAACGATGGCTGCCCGTAAAAGTACCAAGCCAGCGCGAGGACGGTGAGCAGGATCGCGATCGCGAACAGGCGCTTGCTGCCATTTGTCGCCGCATCGAGCTTCACGCCTTCCGGCGTGATGTCGAACACCCACGCCATCACCACCGTGATCGGAAACCCGAGCAATGCCACGAGGATGAAAACGCGCAACACCCACGGTGGCGCATCGAACGCCGGAAATCCGATCGACACCGCCTGGATCGCCAGCCACGCGACCACCACGTAGGCCGCACTAACCTTGAAGACTTTGCGACGTTTGAGTTCGGCGATCAGGCTCATGTCACTTCGTTGCCTTCAAGGTGGGCGCATCGCAGCTGAAGTCGTTCGCGCCGACGGCGTGGCATTGCGGTGGATAGCCATGCTTGCGCCAGTAGTCCGGCACGCCGAGGCGCTTGAGGGTGGCCTTGAAACCGGGCGAATTGCGCAGACCTGGCACATCCGGCAGCCAGTGATACAGGTCATTGCTGGTGAGCGCTGGATCGCTTGCGATGCAGTCGAATTCGCCCAACCACAGGCACACAAGCGCAGTTCCCCCACTTTTTGCGGACAGTTTGCTGGTGTCGGAATCTCCCAGCTCGGAAGGGTAGCTGGCTTTCAATTGCGCGTAGGTCGGAT
Organism: Lysobacteraceae bacterium; assembly: GCA_039927175.1. Classification (GTDB taxonomy): domain Bacteria; phylum Pseudomonadota; class Gammaproteobacteria; order Xanthomonadales; family Xanthomonadaceae; genus SZAS-103. Next base: position 4,680 of record JBDSVN010000083.1, read on the forward strand.
GCGGTAGTTCCGGGTGGCTGATGGCGTTGGCCAGGACCCTGTCCAGCTCCATCTGGGCACCCAAGGCTTTTATGTACAGGTGCCACTGCAGTCGGTCGCTGCGCGAAATAGCGGCTGTCGCAAACCATTGTTCATGATGTGGCCTCGCTCCCGCCGCGAGAGCCTGATCGTAGAGTGC
>JBDSVN010000084.1:0-5235 GCA_039927175.1 Lysobacteraceae bacterium
GCGTTGCAACGACGAACTCGAGGACGCGCGCTGGTTCAGTCGCGATGAACTGCGCGCCGATGTCGCCGCCGGCACGCTGGGACTGTCGCGGCCTGAATCGATCTCGCGCTGGCTGATCGATCGCTGGCTTGCTGGCGATCTTTAGCCAGCGCGGCTGCGCTACAAGGTTTCGCGCTACAGGGATTAGCGCTACAAGGTTTAGAATCACCCCATGCACTGCGAGTGTGATCCATGTCCGCAACCCTGATCGCCGTCATCGTTGTCCTGATTGCAGGACATGCGCTGCAGTCGCTGACTGCGCTGCGGCAATTCGGCTGGCTGGTGGAATGGCGGCGCTACATCGATGGCTTGTCGGCCGATGCCGAGAGCGCGTTGAATGGTCGTCTTGGACTATTGCTGATCGTCGGCTTGCCGGTGCTGCTGGTCGGCCTGCTGCAATTGGCCTTGCGTGAACCGCTGTACGGCATTCCCGGATTCGTATTCGCGTTGTTGTTCCTGTTCTATTGCTGGGGTCCGCGCGATCTCGATGTTGACGTGGAAGCGGTCGTCGATGCGCCCGATACAGAACACAAGCGCACTGCCGCGGCGAAGCTGTTGCCGGACAACGCAGAACCCGTACTCGATGGCCATGCCTTGGTCGAAGGCGTGTTCAATAGCGCATTGCGGCGTTGGTTCGGCCCATTGCTGTGGTTCCTGCTGCTCGGCGCATGCGGCGTGCTGCTGTACCGGATCGTCGCGCTACTTGGCAACGACGCCGCGCATGCCGACACCCCATCGGCGCAACGCGAGGCCGCACGCTGGCTGCTGGCGGTGCTTGATTGGCCAGTGGCGCATTTGATGACGCTCGCGCTTGCGCTCGCGGCGAACTTCGACGCCGTCTTCAGCGCGTGGCGCGAATGGCACGCCGGCGGCACGCGGCTTGATACCGGATTCCTTGGTGCCGCTGCACGCGCCAGCGTGGATATCGAAATTGCCGACAACGATACCGATGTTCCCGACGGCAACACGATGACCGCGACGCCTGCGCTGCTGGAATTACGCGATGCGATGAGCCTGGTCTGGCGGATGCTGTTGTTATGGCTCGCGGTACTGGCGCTGTTCGTGATCGCGCGCGCTATCGGCTGAAGCGGTTTCGCAGGATTTGTTTGCGGCAATGCGCTCAGTGCGGCGCGAGTGCGTTGAACGGCGCGAACGGCAGGTTGCGCAATACCGTGAAACCGACCAGCACGACCAGCCACAGTTTTGGATTGGCCAACACGCGCATCACCGGATCGAGCGCGCGCGGACGCCAGCCAGCGATGTGCAGCACCATCAACGCCACGAACGGCAACGCTATCAGCAGCAGCGGGTTCATCGTCATCGCGCGCGGGAGGTCACCTTGCAGTAATGAGTACAACGCACGCGTGGCGCCGCAGCCAGGGCAGTAGATGCCGGTCAGCGCGTGCAGCGGACACGGTGGCAACACGCTGTGCGTCGCATACGGGCTCAGGTGGCGCAGCGTCGCAATGGCGCCGACGGCACCTGTCGCGAGGGCGACGAGGGTGAGCCAGCGCGCTCGCTCGATACGCGGCGCAGCGATCGCGTCAGTGGTTGCTGAGCGCGCCAAGAGCTGCAAGTCCGCCGAAGAACATGAACCAGATCACGAGTAGAACCGGCAACGACAATGCCGATGCAATCGCCCAGTTTTTCGCGCTGCTTGCTGCAGCCTGCGCGCCGGCGATATCGCCCGCCGCACGCTTGCCATCCACCTGGCTTGCATACACGATCGACACGATACCCAGCGGCAGGCAACAAAACAGCGTGCTCAGGATTGCCCAGACCAGATAGTTGGGGACATAGACACCATTGTTCGGTTGATTCATCGCTGTGATCCTCTGTGTTGTGTATCAGCTATCTAGCGCATGCCGTTGTTGAAGACGAGCAAGGCACTGTAGGCACAACCGGCCACGATGCCGACGATCACCGATACCCAGCACCAGGTGGCGGCGCTGCGCGACGAAGCCTGCGCGCCTGCGATGTCGCCAGCAGCGAGCTTGCCGTCCACTTGCGCGGCATAAACGATCGCGACGATGCCGCCGGGCAGGCAGCAGCACAGCGTGCTCAGGATTGCCCAGACCAGATGATTGGGGACATGCGGTCGCTGGTTGAAGGGAACCGGCTGTGCGGGTGTTGTCGCTGGCGACAGTTGCACTGGCGGCAAAGGTGGGGGCGATAGCGGGCCTGCTGGAGTCCCATCCGCAGGCGCTGAACCCGCTGATGGAGCAGCGGCTTCCGCGGACCATCCCTGTAATACCGCTCCGCAGGCAACGCATTTGTAGGCGTTGTTGTCGTTGGCGTGGCCACAGCTTGCGCAATACATGTGCATTCTCTCCCCATCCCCATCACAACGCTAAGCCGCGTCGATACGCAGCGTCAAGCATCCATCGCGCATCGCAGTGCAGGATTACGCGGCATCACCACGCAATGCGCGCACTGTTGTTTCAAGGATGGATGCATCCGCGACGTTGCCGTCGATCGGTTCGCCCACGATCAATTCGATGCGTGCACGAAAACGTCGCGGCATGCGCAAGCGGTGCAGCCGGCTGTCGCGCTTGCTCCACATGCTCACCCACATGCCGCGCAGCGCCAATGGCACGACCGTCACCGTGCGTTTGGCAAGGATGTGTTCGATGCCGGACTTGAACGACGCGATCTCACCGTCCTTGGTCAATGCGCCTTCCGGAAAAATGCAGACCAGTTCGCCGGCGGCCAGCGCCGCATCGACATCGGCGAACGCTTTCTCCATCAGTGCGGCATCCTCGCGTGCGCCTGCGATCGGGATTGCGCGCGCGGCCTTGAAGACCCATCCAGCGCCGGGAGTATTGAAGATCTTGTAATACATCACGAAGCGCGCCGGTCGCGGCACTGCGCTGCTGATCAACAATGCATCCAGATAGCTGACGTGATTGCACACCAGCAGTGCCGGGCCTTCATCCGGAATATTTTCCACGCCTTGCACGCGCAGCCGGTATAGCGCCTTTACCAGCAACCAGCTGAGGAAGCGCATCAGGAATTCGGGAACGAGCGTGAAGATGTAGATCGCAACCACCGCATTGAGCAATGCGAGTGCGAGATAGAAGTGCGGAATGCTCCAATGCAGCACCGAGTTTGCAACGATGCCGCACACTGCCGCCGCGACGATGAACAACGCATTGAGGATGTTGTTGCCGGCGATCACGCGCGAGAGTTCGCTGCGCGGCGTGCGGCTTTGCACCAGCGCGAACAACGGCACCAGGAAGAAACCGCCGAACACGCCGATCAACATCAAGTCGGCAAGAATGTGCAAGCTGCCGGCCGCGTGCACGAAACCCATCAGGTCGAGACCGGATTGAGGCGCAACGCCGGGCCGCGCGAAATACAGATCCAGCGTGAAGGCGCTCAGGCCGAATGCGCCGAGCGGCACGAGGCCGATTTCCACGGTGCGCCCCGAGAGTTTTTCGCACAGCAACGAACCGATGCCGGTGCCGATCGAGAACATGCCGAGCGCGAGCAGGTACAGCTTGCCATCGCCGCCGAGATCGGTTTTTGCATACACCTCGAATTGCGCCGTCAACGCGGTGCCGAAGAACCAGAACCACGAGATGCCAAGAACCGAGTTGAAGACTGCGCGTTGCTTCATGCACAGGCGGAAGATACGCCAGCTTTCGACGAACGGATTCCACTCAAGCTCGAGATTCGGCGACGTTGCAGGCGCAACCGGAATCGCCCGCGATGCGCCATAACCAACCAGCGCGATCGCGATCACCATGACCGAAGCCAGGGTCGGTCCGGCATCCGGCACCAGCATCAATCCGCCGCCCAGGATCATTCCGAGCAGGATCGCCAGTGCGGTTCCCGTCTCGACCAGGCCATTGCCGCCGACCAGCTCCTGCGGATGCAACATCTGCGGCAGGATCGAATACTTGATCGGCCCGAACACCGTCGAGTGCACGCCCATCAGGAACAGCACCACCAGCAGCAGCACCGCGTGGTGCGCGTAAAAGCCATACGCGGCGATCGACATGACGGCGATCTCGAACACCTTCACCGCACGGATGATCCGCGTCTTCTCGAATTTCTCGGCGATCTGCCCTGCGGTCGCCGAGAAAAAGAAGAACGGCAGGATGAACAGCGCCGGCGCGAGGTTGGTGTATAGAGACTGCTGTTCCAGCGTCAGCCCCATCAACGAGGTGATCAGCACCACCGTCGCCTGGCGGAACACGTTGTCGTTGAATGCGCCCAATGATTGGGTCATGAAAAACGGCAGGAAGCGGCGCTGCCTGATCAGTTCGAACTGGTTGTGGCCCATCACGAGCTCCCTCGTCGATGCGCGACTTTAGCAAAGCATGCGCCGCGCAACCGCTAAACTGCACGCATGCAAGTTACTGATCTGCTCAAGCAGGACACCTTCGGCCACATCGAGCGCGTTGAGCGCGATGGCGTGGTGGTGATCCGACGCGATACGCGTAGTGCGACGTTTGGGTTGCGCCATCTTGCGCGCTGGGCGGCGCGGCGCGAAGCGCGCGCGCTCGGACACGTGATCGGATTGGAGGGCGTGCCGCAATTGCTGTTGTTCGACGGCCGCGTGCTCGAACGCAGTTACATCGCAGGCAGTCCGATGCAGGAAGCGCAGCCACGCAATGTCGCCTACTACCATGCAGCGCATGCGTTGTTGCGTGCACTGCGCCGTCGCGGCGTGGTCCACAACGATCTGGCGAAAGAACCGAATTGGCTGGTCACCGACGACGGCCAACCGGCGCTGGTCGATTTCCAGCTCGCCGCATTCGGCAATCCGCGCAGTCGCTGGTTTCGCCTGCAGGCACGCGAAGACCTGCGCCACCTACTCAAGCACAAGCGCACCTATTGCCGCGAACACCTAACACCGGTCGAATTGCGCTTGCTCGCGCGCAAGTCATGGGTGACGCGCACCTGGCATCGCAGCATCAAGCGCTTCTACCGCTGGTTCACTGCAAAAATTGGCTGGCGGGATAACGAAGGGAAGGGGTGAGCCGGGGCATTCGCGAGATGCGTTGAAGCGCATCTCGTACCGGCGAACGCACGGCCTGGATGGCCGGGCTGGACAGCAGCGCCATGGATGGCTTATGCGACGCAATTCGTGTCGCCAAGACGATTGAATGGATACATTTTTCGCGTAACGCGTTGAAAAGCATTTAGAGCCGTGTGCGCTTTTTTCAACCGCGCTCACGTGTAATCGCG
>JBDSVN010000085.1:0-8251 GCA_039927175.1 Lysobacteraceae bacterium
CGACGCTGGCCAGTTCCACTTCACCGAATTCTATTTCCGCCGCGCGAAGCGGTTGCTGCCTGCCGCGTACGTCACCTTCGCGGTGACGGCGATGGTCGTGTATTTCGTACTGGATGCCTCGGAGTGGCACGACTTCATCTGGCAACTGGCCGGTGCGGTCACCTTCACCGGCAATCTCGTGCTGTTGCACCAGACCGGTTATTTCGAGGGTGCCGCCGCATTCAAGCCGCTTTTGCATGTCTGGTCGCTCGCGGTCGAGGAGCAGTACTACCTGCTGCTGCCCGCGGCGCTGGTGCTGCTGCCCAGGCGCTTCTGGTTGGCCGGCAACGGAATCGTGCTGGTTGCCAGTCTGACCTTGTGCATCACCCTGAGTTTTTCCAACCCGAATGCAGCCTTCTACCTGTTGCCGACCCGCGCCTGGGAACTGGCGATCGGCTCGTTCGCGGCCCTGGCTGGTGTGCACCGAGAGGCCGCAAGGAAATGGATCGCACGATTGTTCCTGCCGGCGCTGATCACGATCGTGGCAATCCCGGTATGGCCATTGCCCGTGCCGGGCTTCGTCAATATCGCCCTGGTCTGCATCGCGAGCTTGCTGATCATCCTGCGCCGCCACGAGGAGCTGGAGGATCGGCCGATCCCCAATGCGCTTGCACGCGTAGGCGACGCGTCCTATTCGCTGTATCTCGTGCATTGGCCGATCTTCGCCTTCGTCAACAACTTCTACATTGGCAATCCCGCACTCGGCATGCCCGGGCCATGGGTGCAAGGCGGCGCGACCTTGCTGGCGCTGTTGCTGGGCTATGTGTTGTATCGCCAGGTCGAGCTGCCGATGCGCCGCATGGAATTCCGCTCGCCGCGCCGCTGGGTGTTGATCGCAATTGCGGTTTCCGTCGGGCTTGCCGTGATTCCGTTTGCGATCACCAGGCTCGGTATGTTTCAGAACGAGGAGGGATATGTTTCCCAGCGACGGGACAACGTCGGCTTCGATGCGCATTGCGATGGTTACGAGCGCCTCGCATACACAGACATGTGCAGCAATACGCCGCACCCGCAAATCATGGTCTGGGGAGATTCCTTCGCGATGCACCTGGTTCCAGGCATCGCTGCCACCACCCGTCTTGGCGTGCTCCAGGCCACCAAGAGCGCCTGCGGCCCGCTGCCGGGGCTGGCGCAGATCACAGGCGAGTACACCCGGGAGTTTGCAGAGCGCTGTTTGACCTTCAACCAGTCAGTACTCGACTACCTCGCGGCAACGCCTTCCATACGCATCGTCGTGCTGTCCAGCCCGTTCTACGAATACTTCGACCCCGATCGCCGGATGCTGCGGAGCTTGGCTGGCACGACGATCGTGCAGCAGCCCGACGCGGAGGTAGCGATGGATGTCTTGCGCCGAACAGTGGGCCAGTTGCGTGCACTTGGAAAACGCGTAGTGATCGTCGCACCGCCGCCGAGCGATGGTTTCGATTACACCCATTGCCTGGAACGCAAGGCGCGTCACCGCGTGCTGTTCGGCAGCCATGTCGATTGCAACATCCCGCTTGTCCAGTACCACGCCAGCAAGCGGAAAGTGCTGGATTTTCTCCAACGGCTCAGCCAGCAAGCGGATGTCGAAGTGGTCTCGTTTGATCCATTCCTGTGCAACGACCAGGAGTGCATGACCGAGCTCGATGGCACGTTCCTGTATCGCGACGAGGGGCACTTGTCGATCGAAGGTTCCGTCGTACTGGCCAAGGCCATGCATCTTGGAGGCTTGCTCGTGCAGGCAGCGCGTTGATCGCAATCGACAGCGTGGTCAGCGTTCCGAGTGCCCCGCCTCGAAATAATCGCCGCGCGCGAACAGGCCAGGCTTCACCAGGTTCACGAATGCGCGCGCGTGCGGACTCAGGAATTTACCCTTGCGGATCACCACGCCGTAGCTGCGCGGCGGAAAATATTCGCGCAGGTTGAGCACCGCCAACCGTTTGCGGTCGGCATCGGTCAGACAGATGCCGGTGACGATCGAGATGCCAAGCCCCATCGCGACGTACTGCTTGATGACTTCCCAGCCGCCCACTTCCAGCGCAACGCTGTAAGGCACGCGGCGCTGCTGGAACACGAGGTCGACCAGTCGCCAGGTCGTCAGTCGGCGCGGTGGCAGGATCAGGCCGTAGGGTGAGAGATCCTCAAGTTTCAGGTTCTGCTTCGAGGCGAGCGGGTGATCGAGCGGCACGATCAGCATCGGGTCGAAAGAATGCGTGGGTGCGTAATCGAGGTCGCTGGGCACATCAAGCATCGAGCCGACCGCAAGATCCACCGCATCCGAACGCAGCAGACCGAGGCCATCGAGTCCGGTTACGTTGTGCAGCACCAGTTGCACTTCCGGATGGCGTTCGCGGAATGACCGCACCAGCGCCGGCAGCAAGTACAGGATCGTGGACGTGCCAGCGGCGATGTGCAGCGAGCCCGCCGACAGTCCTTTGAGGCGATTGCGGAACTCCGGTTCCATGCCATCCAGCCCGTCCACCAGTGGCCTTGCGAGCTCATACAGCGCATCACCGGCACTGGTCAGACCGAAGCGGCGGCCACTGCGCTCGAAGAGCTTCACGCCGAAGTCGCGTTCCAGCGCCTGCAGTTGGAGGCTCACGGCTGGCTGGCTGAGGAACAAGGCCTCCGCCGCGCGCGAGACTGATCCCAGTCGGGCCACCTGGCAGAACGCCCGCAGCGGTTTCAGGCGTTCGCCCTTGTAGTAGAAGCGGGCGGTCGATTCGGCCATAGCGCAATTATATATTAACTAAGTCAATACTAATCATTCAATCATATAGATTGTCAACAGTACGCTACCGCATCTATGGTCGGCTCCCCGAACAGGAGCTTTCCGATGACGGATTCCACCCAACGCAGCAACGACTCCCAGGATTCCGGCGAAGTCGAGCTCCCGACCTCAGATATCAGGCTGATTGGCCCCGCCGTTGCTGCTCCCGCCGCCTCGTGGCAGACCTCGGTGGTAACGCCTGCCGCATTGGACTTCCTCGCCGGCCTGCACCGCCGTTTCGAAACCGAGCGGCAAAACCACCTCACCGCCCGCCGTGCCCGCCAAGCCCGCTTCGATGCCGGCGAACTGCCGGATTTTCGCACTGACACCGCCGCGATCCGTGCCGGCGACTGGCGCGTTGCCACGATTCCGGCTGCCCTGCAGGACCGTCGCGTCGAAATCACCGGCCCGGTCGACCCGAAGATGGTCATCAACGCGCTCAACTCCGGCGCGAACTGCTTCATGGCCGACTTCGAGGATTCGACCGCGCCAACCTGGGCCAACCTGATGGCAGGCCAGGCGTCGCTGCGCGAAGCTGTTGCGGGCACGCTGGCTTTCACTTCGGACAACGGCAAGCAATACACGCTGAACCCGCCCGACCAGCAATCCGTGCTGATGGTGCGTCCGCGCGGCTGGCACCTCGATGAAAAGCATCTGCTGATCGACGGCGTCGCGATGTCCGGCAGCTTGTTCGACCTCGGTCTGTTCGCCTTCCACAACGCCAAGGCGCTGCACGCGAAGGACCGTGGCCCGTACTTCTACTTGCCCAAGCTCACCTGCATGGAAGAGGCGGCGCTGTGGGATGCCGCGCTGGCGCATATCGAAAATGCGCTTGGCTTGCCGGTCGGCGCTATGAAGGTGACGGTGCTGATCGAAACCCTGCCCGCCGCGTTCGAGATGGACGAGATTCTGCACGCGCTGCGCGGCCGCATTGTCGGTCTGAATTGTGGTCGCTGGGATTACATCTTTTCGTACCTGAAAACCTTCCGCAAACACCGCGACAAACTGCTACCCGAGCGCGGCCAGATCGGGATGACGCAGCCGTTCCTCAAGGCGTATTCGGAACTGCTGATCAAGACCTGCCACCGTCGCGGTGCGCATGCGATGGGCGGCATGGCCGCGCAGATTCCGATCGCGAACGATCCGGCCGCGAACGAAGCCGCGATGGATCGCGTGCGCGCCGACAAACTTCGCGAAGTGCTGGCCGGCCACGACGGCACCTGGGTCGCGCATCCGGCGCTGATTCCGATCGCCCGCGAAATCTTCGATGCGCATATGCCCACGCCGAACCAGCAGCATGTGTCGCGCGATGACGTGCATGTCAGCCGCGACGACATCATCCGCCCCTGCATCGGCACGATCACCCGCAAGGGCTTCGAGAACAACGTCGAAGTCTGCGTGCGATACCTCGCCGCGTGGCTCGACGGCCAAGGCTGCGTACCGATCCACGGCCTGATGGAAGACGCCGCCACTGCCGAAATTGCCCGCGCGCAACTTTGGCAGTGGCTGCATGCGCCAGCAAATGCGCTGCATCTCGATGATGGCTCACCGCTCGATGAAACCCTGTTCGATCGCGTGTTGTTGTCGCTTCCGTCAAAGCTCACCGCCGAAGGAAAGCCCGGCGCGACGAGGATTGATGAAGCCATCGCCCTGCTCGACTGCCTCACCGAATCCGAAACCCTCGCGCCCTTCCTGACGGTGCCGGCCTACCTACTGCTGTCCTGAAATCCGTCGTACCAGCTTCCACATAGATCGACCCATTCGTTCATCGCTGATCGCAACCAAGGAGCAACACCATGAAGACGCTACCCACCGCCGAACAAATCAAATTCGACTGGACCAACAGCGCACGCTGGAAAGGCGTCACCCGGCCTTACGCCGCCGAGGAAGTCGCGCGCCTGCGCGGTACCGTCGCGATCGAACATTCGCTGGCGAAGCTGGGTGCCGAGAAGTTCTGGAAATCGCTGCACAGCGAGCCGTTCGTCAACGCGCTCGGCGCACTGACCGGTAATCAGGCGATGCAGCAGGTGAAGGCTGGCCTCAAGGCGATCTATCTGAGCGGTTGGCAGGTTGCGGCCGATGCGAATCTCGCCGGCGAAATGTATCCAGACCAGTCGTTGTATCCCGCGAACTCGGTGCCGCAGGTCGTCAAGCGCATCAACAACACCCTGCTGCGCGCCGACCAGCTCAATCATGCCGAAGGCAAGGACGATGTCGACTGGCTACAGCCGATCATCGCCGACGCCGAGGCCGGGTTCGGCGGCGTGCTCAACGCCTTCGAATTGATGAAGTCGATGATCGAAGCCGGCGCTGCTGCCGTGCATTTCGAAGATCAGCTCGCCTCGGCGAAGAAGTGCGGCCACATGGGCGGCAAGGTGCTGGTGCCGACCCGCGAAGCCGTCGACAAGCTCGCCGCCGCGCGGCTCGCCGCCGACGTGATGGGCGTGCCGACCTTGATCATCGCGCGCACCGATGCCGAAGCCGCCGACCTGCTCACCTCCGATATCGATGACAACGACAAGGCCTTCCTCACCGGCGAGCGCACCGCCGAAGGCTTCTTCAAGACCCACAAGGGCATTGACCAGGCGATCTCGCGCGGCCTCGCCTATGCACCGTATGCGGATCTCGTGTGGTGCGAAACCGGCAAGCCCGACCTGGAATTCGCGCGCAAGTTCGCCGAAGCAATCCACGCGAAATATCCGGGCAAAATGCTCGCCTACAACTGCAGTCCGAGTTTCAACTGGAAGAAGAACCTCGACGACCAGACGATTGCCTCATTCCAGAAGCAGCTCGCAGCGATGGGCTACAAGTTCCAGTTCATCACCCTCGCCGGCTTCCATGCGTTGAACTATTCGATGTTCAACCTCGCCCACGGTTACGTCCGCAACCAGATGAGCGCCTTCGTCGAATTGCAGGAAGCCGAATTCGCTGCCGCCGATCGTGGCTTCACTGCGGTCAAGCATCAGCGCGAAGTCGGCACCGGTTATTTCGATTCAGTGACGCAGACGATCCAGGGTGCGCATGCTTCAACCGTTGCGTTGAAAGGCTCGACCGAAGAAGAACAGTTCCACGAACGCGAGCCGCAAGCGGCGGTGGCTTGATTCACATCGAGGCCCAGCGATCCGCTCACAGCAGTGTGCGCGGATCACTTGCAAGACGGTGATTGATTACGCAGCAACCGGCGCACTGCGCCGATCCATCTGTCGATAACCGATTGCTTCCGACAGATGCATGGTCGCGATCGCGTCACTACCAGCAAGATCCGCAATCGTGCGCGCCATGCGCAGGATGCGATGGGTGCCGCGTGCGGAGAGTTGCAGGGCATCAATCGCGCGCTCCAGCAGCGATTGGTCCGATGGCGTGAGTCTGCAGATGCGTTCGGTTTCGCGCTGGCCGAGGCGGGCATTGGACTTGCCATTGCGGCGCAACTGGGTGTCATGGGCACGAATTACGCGTTCGCGCACGGCGGCTGACGATTCGCCTTGTGGCGCATCCGGACGCAATTCGCCATGCGCCAAACGCGGCACGCTCACATGCAGGTCGATGCGATCGAGCAACGGGCCGGATAATTTCGCGCGATAGCGGGCGATCTGTTCGCCGGTGCAACGGCAACGCCCGGATGCATCGCCAGCCCATCCGCAGGGGCACGGATTCATTGCGGCGACGAGTTGGAAGCGTGCCGGAAATTCCGCCTGCCGCGCGGCACGCGAAATACTCACGCGACCCGATTCCATCGGTTCGCGCAATACATTGAGCGTGTGTCGATCCCACTCAGCCAGCTCGTCGAGAAACAACACCCCGTGATGGGCGAGCGAGATTTCGCCGGGACGCGGATCAGCGCCGCCGCCGACGAGTGCGACGGCGCTTGCGGTGTGGTGTGGCGATCGGTACGGCCGTTGTTTCCAGTGCGCGAGATCCACACCGCGACCGCTGACCGAACCAATTGCCGCCGTCTCCAGCGCTTCGGCTTCCAGCATCGGTGGCAGGATGCCGGGCAGCCGCGTCGCGAGCAGTGTCTTGCCGCAACCTGGCGGGCCGATCAACAGCAAGTGATGACCTCCAGCCGCCGCGATTTCGAGCGCACGCCGCGCATGTGCCTGACCACGCACATCAGCGAGATCGGGGCCATCGGACGATTCGATCACCGGTTCGGCGACAGCTTTTGGTAATACTTTCGCGCCTTGCAGGTGCGCGCAGATTTCCAGCAACGTGCGCGCAGTGCGTGCATCGACGTTCGATACCAATGCGGCCTCGGCGCCGTTGCCATTCGGCAGGAACAATGTGCGTTCGTCAGCGGTCGCGGCAATCGCTGCGGGCAATACGCCATCAACGGCACGCAATTCACCCGTGAGCGCGAGCTCGCCGAGAAATTCGCAGCGCGCGAGTTGTTCAAGCGGAATCTGCCCGGACGCGGCGAGGATGCCAAGTGCGATCGGCAGATCGAAACGCGCGCCGTCTTTTGGAAGATCGGCAGGCGCAAGATTGACGGTGATGCGTCGTTGTGGAAATTCGAATTGCGCATTCTGGATCGCCGCACGCACGCGATCCTTGCTCTCGCGCACCGCCGCTTCCGGCAGGCCGACGATCGTCATCACCGGCAGTCCTCCGGATAGATGCACCTCGACCCGCACGGTAGGCGCACGCACGCCGTCGCGGGCGCGGCTGTAAACCAGCGCCAGGCTCATCGTTGTGACCTCTGCAAGATATGGCACTCGATTGATTGAGTACCATCGGACTTCCCTTCTCCTTGATTACGGAGGAAGGCAAGGGTGGGGGGCAGGCTTAGTGGTTCGGGCCGGTCAGCGCATCCAGCCGCGCCTCGACCAGCATCAGCATGCTCTCGACGAGTTCAAGCTTCTCGCGGGTGCGCATCAGCACCGCGCGCTGTACGTCGAATTCCTCGCGCGTCACCAGGTCGAGCTTGCCGAGCCCGACATGCAGTGTCGAACGGAAATGCTGCTGCAAGTCGCCAGCGACATCGCGAGCACCGGGTGGAACGAGGTCGCTCAGGCGGCGAGCGAGCTCGTCGATGGATTTGAGGTCGATCATTGCGAAGGTTCCTTGTGGTTGCCGAACGCCAGTCTCCCGCGGGGGCGGGGGCGGCACAGTCGGCAGATCCAGCGACAGCTTGTAGGAATTTTCCTACATTTGTGTGAACGCGGGCAGGGACGGGGACGAACCAGACCCGCATGCGGCTACACTGCGGCCATCACCGCAGCACCGGAGCTCTCCGCATGAAAATGGTCATGGCCATCATCAAGCCATTCAAGCTCGACGACGTGCGCGAAGCGCTGTCGGAGGCCGGCGTCAACGGCATCACCGCAACCGAGGTCAAGGGTTTCGGCCGCCAGAAAGGCCACACCGAGCTATATCGCGGCGCCGAATACGTGGTCGATTTCCTCCCCAAGATCAAGCTCGAAGTCGCCGTCGCCGACGATCAGGCCGAGCGCGTGGTCGAAG
>JBDSVN010000086.1:0-11520 GCA_039927175.1 Lysobacteraceae bacterium
CGAAGAAGCCCCACATGCCGTAGATGATCGAAGGGATGCCAGCCAGTAGTTCGATGGCGGTACCGATCGGCGTGCGCATCCATTGCGGGGCGACATCGGTGAGGAACATGGCGATGCCGAAACTCACTGGCACCGCGATGAAGATCGCGATCAGCGCGGTGACCAGGGTGCCGAGGATCGGTACCAACGCGCCGAACTGGCCGGCATTTGCATCCCAGGTTGTCGAAGTGAAGAAGTGCCAGCCGAATTTTTCCAGCGCGAGGCGCCCGCCCCAGAGAGTCGCGCCGGCGGCACCGGCCAGTGCGAGCAAGACGAGCAGTGCGCAGAACATCATCAATCGCCGAAACCAGAGATCGTTGCGGCCGTCGCGATGGCTGTCCGAATCGACGCTGCGCGCGTTGATCATGCTGGTGGTGGCGGTGATGCTCGACATGCCTTGATCCGTCTGCACGATGATGATTCGGTCAATCGTTTGTTGCGGTGGCGCAATGCAAACGCACGTCGATCGCAACGTGCGCGCCATGTGTTCAACGTGGCTGGATCAGCCCCTGAAATCGGACTTCCAGTACGCCTCGATCTGTTCGACCAGCGGCGGTGGCAGCGGCACGTAATCAAGCGACCTGGCCTGCTCCTGGCCTTGCTCGAACGACCACTTGAAAAACGCAAACGCGGTCTTCGCGTTCGCCGCGTTCTTCGGCTTCTTGTACATGATCGCCCACGTCGTCGCGATGATCGGCCACGCATTCGGTCCCGGTGCGTTGGTCATGATGATGTTGAAGTCCTTCGCGCTCTTCCAATCCGCGGTGGCGGCAGCGGCGGCGAACGATGCTCCGCTCGGCTCGACGTAGCGACCCGTTGCGTTTTGTACCAGCGCGTACGCCATGTGGTTCTGCAATGCGTACGCATATTCGACGTAACCGATCGAATTGCCGGCTTGGCGCACGAACGCGGAGACGCCTTCATTGCCCTTGCCGCCGATGCCGGTCGGCCATGCGACGGTGGTGCCGAATCCGAGTTTGCTCTGCCAGGTCTTGTTGACCTTGGACAGGTAGTTGGTGAAGTTGAACGACGTGCCAGAGCCATCGGCGCGATGCACGACGGTGATCTTCGCGGCTGGCAGGTTCAGGCCCGGATTGAGCTGCGCGATTGCGCGGTCGTTCCACATCTTGATCTTGCCGAGATAGATATCGGCAAGCACGCTGCCGGTGAGCTTGAGCTGGCCCGGCTTCACACCGGCGATGTGCACGATCGGCACGATGCCGCCGATTACGACCGGGAACTGGCCAAGGCCAAACTGCTTCAGATCGGCAGCCGACAGCGGCGCATCCGATGCGCCGAAATCGACGGTTGCGGCCTTGATCTGCGCGATGCCGCCGCCGGAGCCGATCGACTGGTAGTTGACCTCATTGCTGGTTTTTCCGTGAAACGCAGCCGACCACTTGGAAAGAACCGGATACACGAAGCTTGAACCGGCACCGGTGATGTTGGTGGCGTGCGCGCTCACGCTGAGCAGGGCGGCTGCGATGCCGATGGCGACTGCGCGGGCTTTGATCGAGATGAACACGTTGTGCTCCTTTGGAATGTGGATTCAAGAATCGAATCAGGTTTTTTATGCGTGATGTTTTACGGGTCGGGGTAATGAAAACCCACGGACATGACAGCCATATGACAGTCGGCTGGTTCATGTTGGTGCGTTGAACGCGATTCGCTTCCATCGCGTCGCACGCTGTCATCCATCTGTCACAAAACAACCACGCGGATGTAACGAAACCCTTGCAAGCTGCCGGCGTTCCCTGTGGCGCATGCATGCAAGTGCTGCGAGCTGGACCAACAAATCCAACAACCAGATCCAACCACCGAACCCCGGAGAGATTTATGCAGTCAAAAGTGCTCGCGATGGCAGTTGCCGTCGGCCTTGGCGTCAGTAGTTTCAGCGCCGTTGCGGCCACCAGCGATTCAACGACGAAGCATCACCAGCGCCATCACAAGTCAGTTGCCGCGACAGCGCCGACGACACATACCCTTGCCTATGACCCGGCTGCGGAAATGGCCCAGCGCGATCAGGAAATTGCCGAACTGAAGCAGGCGCTTGCGTCCGTGCAGGAGCGACTCGGCGAAATCGAACAGCGCACCGACGCGCAATCCGATATCAACGTAGCCACGCAGCAGAATGTCGAGAAACTGCAGGACGATGGCAAGAAGGTGGACAAGGTCGTCAAGCTGGTCAACGACACCAGGTTCAGCGGCAAGGCCTATATCGACTTCACCGGAGTGAGCCAGAGCAGTCACGGCGTCAAGACCAACGCATCCGGTGTCGGCCTCGACGTCAAGCGCTTCTATTTCAGCATCAACCACGATTTCAACGCCACCTGGTCGGCGAACCTGACCACCGACTTCAATTACGTTTCCAACGACAGCGAAACCCAGTTGTTCGTCAAGAAGGCGTACCTGCAGGGCAAGTTCAGCGATGCACTGGTGTTCCGCGCAGGCTCGGCCGACATGCCGTGGATTCCGTATGTCGAGAACTATTATGGTTTGCGCTACGTCGAGAACACGCTGATCGACAGACTCCATTTTGGCAATTCGGCGGATTGGGGCTTGAACCTCACTGGCAAGGTTGGCGGCGGCTTCGATTACTCCGTGTCCGCAGTCAATGGCGGCGGCTACAAGAATCCTAGCCGCACCGATCGCATGGATTTCGAAGCGCGCATCGGATTCCAGCCGATGCAGGACACCATCATCGCAGTCGGCGCGTATTCGGGAACGCTGGGCAAGCAGACCAAGTCGGTGAATGCCTTGCACAATGCCGATCGAGTCGATGTGCTGGCAGCGTATGCGAAAGGATCCAACCGCTTCGGCATCGAATATTTCCAGGCCAACAACTGGACGACGGTGCTGAACCCGCTCTCCGACAAGGCCGTCGGCTATTCCATATGGGGCAGCCTTGGCTTGGGCGATTCGATGGCCGTCTTTGCGCGTTACGATCGTGCCAAGCCAAGTAAAAACCTGAATCCATCACTGACCGACCAGTACTACAATATCGGCCTGGAGTTGCCGATCTACAAGGGTGTGAAGTGGTCCACCGTGTACAAGCATGAGCGGCTGAAGGGCCGCAGCGCGATCGACACGCAGACCGACGAATTCGGCGTCTGGGGTGAAGTGGCGTTCTAGGCAACACCTATCAGAGGGTGATCGAACTGGAACAACGGACCTCAGGCCCGCCGTTTTTCTTTAAGCGAGATATCTAAAACCTATCTCAAAATTCGACGTCTGCAATCTTTTGATCGTCATTCCCGCGTAGGCGGGAATCCAGTGCTTTTGAGTTCAGTAGCTAGAGTCACTGGATCCCCGCCTATGCGGGGATGACGAGCGGAAAAGCTCAAACCGCAATTTTTAGATAGATCCCAATCATCCGATGGTCTTGTGCCGGTACTCGCACAGATCGCGAATCACGCATTGCGGGCAATCGGGTTTGCGCGCCTTGCACACGTAGCGGCCGTGCAGGATCAGCCAGTGATGCGCATGCTGGCGGAATTCGGCGGGCACGCGCTTGAGCAGTTTGAGCTCGACTGCTTCTACGGTTTTTCCCGGTGCAAGCCCGGTGCGGTTGGAGACACGGAAAATGTGCGTGTCTACAGCGATCGTCGGATGACCGAATGCCACGTTGAGGATCACGTTCGCCGTCTTGCGGCCAACGCCAGGCAAGGCTTCCAGCGCCGCACGATCCTCGGGCACTTCGACGTCGTGCTGGTCGATCAGCAGCCGGCAGGTCGCGATGATGTGTTTTGCCTTGCTGTTGAACAGGCCGATCGTCGCGATGTAACGCTTTAATCCTTCCTCGCCAAGATCGAGGATCGCCTGCGGCGTGTTTGCAATCGGGAACAGTTTTTTCGTCGCCTTGTTGACGCCGACATCGGTGGCTTGCGCGGAGAGCACGACGGCGACCAGCAACTCGAACGGCGACGCATAGACGAGTTCCGTGCGCGGATGCGGATCGAGATCGCGCAGGCGAGCGAACAGTTCGTGGCGGGCAGCGGCATTCATCGTGCGACGAGGCGTTGATGCATGCACATTGTCAATCCTTCGGATCGCGCAGCGCGGCACGGCGAGCCTGTGCGCGTGCGATTGCCGCGGCGACTGCATCGGCGCTGGTCACGCTTGCGCTGCGTTCGGCCTCGCGTTCGACGCGCCGCTCTTCATCGCGTCCCAGTCGCGACTGGCGTGCGCGATAGCGTTCGCGTGCGGCCATCGCCACTTCGCGACGTGCAGTGGCCGCGCGAATCAACTGCTTCGCTTCGCGATAGCGCTGCAGCAACGGAATCCGGCTTGGACAGACCGTGTCGCAACGTCCGCATTCGGTGCAATCCAGTGCGCCTTCGCGTTCGGCAGCTTGCAAATGCCAGTCGCGCAATTGCTCGATCAAGCGCTGCGGACGCAACTGCACGGGACACACGACCGCGCATTCACCGCAGCGGATGCAGGGCTGTTCGCCATTGCCAGGTGCGTTGACGGCATCCATTGGTCAGTCGCCGCGAAAAGCCGCCTTGCGGCGTTCGAGGAATGCGGACGTGCCTTCGCGCATGTCGTTGGTCGATGCGCAAACCGCGAATGCCTGGGATTCGTAATCGAGGCCCGCTTCAATCCCGCATTCGCCGCCGATCTGCACTGCATCGAGGATGCCGCGCAATGCCTGCGGTGCAGCGGCAGCGAATTGTGCGGCGAGTGCGAACGTTGCCTCTTCTAGTTGTTCAGGCGGCAACACGCGGTTGACGATGCCCAGTTCGTAGGCACGCTGCGCGGTGATCGGCGCACCGACCAGGCAAAGTTCCAGCGTCGCGCCGCGACCGGCCAATCGCAGCAACCGCTGCGTTCCGCCGAATCCGGGCAGCACGCCGAGATTGATTTCGGGCTGTCCAAGCTTTGCTGTCTCGGCGGCGATGCGCAGATGACAGGACATCGCCAATTCCATGCCGCCGCCGAGCGCGAATCCCCCGATCATCGCGATGACGGGTTTTCCAAGCAGTTCGATGCTCCTCATCATTTGTTGGCCACGTCGCGAGAAATCACGCGCCTGGACCGGATTGAGCACGGCAAGTTCGGCGATGTCCGCTCCCGCGACAAAAGCCTTGCCGCCTGCGCCGCGCAGCACGACCGCACGCACGCCCGGATCGAGCGCGATGTCGGCGAACGCCGCATGCAGCTCATCGATCACCGCGTGATTGAGTGCGTTGAGCTTGTCCGGGCGGTTGATCGTGACCACGCGCACCGCAGCGCGGTCTTCGATCAACAAATGGAGATAGGCGGCGGCTTTTGCGGGCATGTGCTGGATCCTGTGGTCTGCAAAATGGTTCTGGGATCGCGGGGAACTTCCGTTTTCGCTGGCGGTCAAGCTCAGTGGCGATTCAGCGCGGCGACGGCTATCCTAGCTCGCTCTTGCCGCGCCCGCGATTCCGGATACGCGTGCATCGCATTTCACACCCATTGATCCATGGAGATATCGAACATGACATTGCGTTTGCTGGCCGTCGCTCTGGCCGTGGTGGGTGCGGGGATGGCGATGGCGCAGGATGTCACCTCGAACAAGGGCAAGCTCAGTTATGCGGTCGGCTACGACATGGGCCGCAAACTCGTCGACAGCAAGATCGATCTTGATCCGGCGACACTGAATCGCGCGATTCTCGACGGCATGACCCACAAGGATCCGCTGCTGACCGAGCCGCAGATGCAGCAGCTCCTGCAGACCATGCAGCAGCGCTTGCTGGCACAGGCCAAGGCTGATTTCGACAAGGCATCCGCAGAAAACAAGGCGGCCAGCGATCGTTTCGTCGCGCAGAATCGGAGCAAACCTGGCGTGCATGCGCTGGCCGACGGCATCCAGTACCGGGTCATCGAAGAAGGCAACGGACCAGCGCCGCGTCCCGATGGACGGGCGCGCATCCTGTATCACGCATCGATTTCCACGGGTCAGCAGTTCGCCAGCAACGACGGCAACAACGGCAGCACCGCGCAGCCGACGATCGTTACCGTCAACGAATCGCCAATGCCGGGCATCAAGCAGATCCTTCCGATGATGCGGCAGGGCGCGCACTGGGAAATCCTGCTGCCGCCGGAACAGGCCTATGGCAATAGCCCGGGTTCGCCGATCGGACCGAACCAGGCGATTCTTTTCGACATCAAGATAGTCGAAGTCCTGAAGTAATCGGCCGATGCACCGTATCGGCAAGACGCGCGATACTGTGATCCCGATGATTCCCCTCCAGCCCGCCGTCCTCAGTCCCTGCATCGGTATCTGCCGGCTCGACATCGCAGGTTATTGCGAGGGTTGCCACCGAACCGGCAGCGAAATCGCCGCGTGGATATCGTTCGACGATGCGACGCGGCTGCGTTTCATGGACGAAATCCTGCCGGCACGCGCCATCGTTGCGGCGGCAGCGGAATGAATGAACTCCTCATCGAGCGTTGGCGCCCAGCGTTGCACAATCTCTCGAAGCCGCCCATCGGTCCCGGATGGAATCGCGCCGAACTCGAGGATCTGTTGCCGACCCCTGATGCACTGACTCCGGCAGCGGTATTGATCGGCCTGGTTCCGCGCAACCAGGACTGGCAGGTGATGCTGACCTTGCGCACCGATGGCTTGCGCAACCACGCCGGACAGGTGAGCTTTCCGGGCGGGCGCATCGAAATCGCCGATGCCGATCCTGTCGCTGCCGCATTGCGCGAAGCGCATGAGGAAATCGGACTTGCTCCATCGCTGGTCGAACCGCTCGGCTATCTGGATTCGTTCGACACGATCAGCGGCTTCCACGTGTATCCGGTGGTTGCGCGGATCGCACCCGATTACACGCCGATCCTCGATCCGCGCGAAGTGGCAGACGTGTTCGAGGTGCCGCTGAATTACCTGATGGACGCGGCGAACATTCGCGAAATATCGCGCGAGTATGCTGGCAGGATGCGGCATTACCACGAATACGCGTACGATCGGCAACGTATCTGGGGCGCGACGGCGGCCATGCTGGTCAACTTGCGCGAGCGGCTGGAGACAGTGCGATGAATGCGAACAATGCGACATCGTTGCAATGGCCTACGCTGGTTTGCGCTGAACAATTGGCGACTGCACTTGGGCGCTTCGATCTTGTCTTGATCGACGCGCGCTTCGGGCTAGCCGATCTGGATCAGGGCGAACGCGATTACATCCAGGGCCATTTGCCGGGAGCTGTGTACGCACACCTTGATCGGGACCTCTCCGATCACTCACGCAAGGGTCACGGACGACATCCGTTGCCGGCTGCGACCGATTTTTCGGAGCGGCTCGGCGCGTGGGGTGTCTCGCCTGAACAACAGGTCGTTGTGTACGACGCGCGCGATGGCGCAATGTCAGCAGCGCGTGCGTGGTTCCTGCTGAAATTGCTCGGCCACCGGAATGTTGCCGTGCTCGATGGCGGTTATGCGCGCTGGACCCAACTCGGATTACCGGTGACGGCCGATATTCCACAACCGGAGCCGGTCGCGTACGAGGGACACTACGACGCAATGTTGCTTGCCGATGCGAAAGAACTGGCGCATCCGGATGCTGTCGATGCGCCGCTGCTGATCGACGCGCGTGCGGCCGAACGCTATCGCGGCGATATCGAGCCGCTCGATCGCTTCGCCGGGCATGTTCCGGGTGCAATCAATCGTCCGTATGCATTGAACCTGCAAGCCGATGGATGTTTCCGCTCGGCAACGGAACTTGCCGCGGACTATCGCGCATTGTTGAACGGTGTTGCGCCGGATCGCGCCGTGTTGATGTGCGGGTCCGGCGTTACTGCCTGCCACGATCTATTGGCAATGGAACACGCCGGCCTGCATGGCGCGCGGCTGTATGCGGATTCGTGGAGCGGATGGATCAGCGATCCGTCACGAGAAGTGGCGCGCGGCTGATTTATTTCTTCAGTCGTGCGAGCAGTGCCTGCAACGCATTCTGTGTGTCCGGTGCGTTCCACGCATCCAGGAACCTGTCGAGGTTGAGTTGGCGTGGATCGGTCAGCGCATCGATGATGTCGGCGCGCGCCTGTGCGCGGGTGGCGAGCATTGGTGCCGAGGGCAGGGCAAGCAATTGTTGCAGCCACGCAATGGCCTGCGGCACGGTTTGATCGAGTTCAACGACTTCATCCACAAGTCCGATCTTCAACGCCTGCTCGGCGGTCGGCATCGCGCCAACGACGAGCAGGCGTTCGGAGCGATAGACACCGACCACGCGGCGCATCAGGTGCTGGATGCATTCAGGAACGGCGAGGCCGACCTGTACTTCGTTCAGGCCAATCCGGAATGGTTTTTCCGGATCCGGCGAACGTGCCATCACCCGGTAATCGCAACACAATGCGAGCAC
This sequence comes from Lysobacteraceae bacterium, assembly GCA_039927175.1. Classification (GTDB taxonomy): domain Bacteria; phylum Pseudomonadota; class Gammaproteobacteria; order Xanthomonadales; family Xanthomonadaceae; genus SZAS-103. The sequence continues at coordinate 8,369 of JBDSVN010000086.1, forward strand.
GCATCCGCCAGCCGGTGCGTGACCGCCGATTGCTGCGACCATTGGAACCTGGCAGCGCGCGATGGCCGTCGCCGCGTCGAAAAAGCCGCGCCATGCCGCTTTCAGCGCGGTCGCATCAAGGCCCATCAGGTACGGCACGTCGAGTCCGCCGGAGAACACGCTCGGTCCACCGGAAAGGATGATCGCGCGCGCACCATTTCCGGGAGCTGCCTCGACCGCGCCTCGCAACGCGTCCAGCAATTCCGGATTGAGCGCATTCACCGGCGGGCGCGCGAGACGGATTTCGTGGATGGGGCCGTGCTGGATGTGTTCGATCATGATGGGTTCCTGTTTGCGTGATCTGGTTTCGATGACAAGACGATAACGCATCGCGCGTAACGACACGCTAAAATCCACGGATGAAAACCAGAATCCTGTTGATCGTTGCTGCAGCATCCCTGATTGCCTCGGCCACTTGCATCGCTGTGACTAAAGCCATGACGATGCCGATGGCAAAGTTGACTCCCGCGTCCGAAACCGCATCAAAGCCAGCGCAAGCGCACGTCGATGCGGCCTGGGTTCGCGCCGCACCGCCGGGCGCGATGATGATGGCTGGCTACATGGCCATCCACAACCACGGCAAGACGCCGTTGCGCTTCGTGTCCGCGCAATGTGATGCCTTTGGCATGGTCGAACTGCACCAATCATTGATCGTCAATGGCATGAGCACGATGCGCGCGGCCGGAGAGCAGACGATTCCGGCAGGTGGCACGCTGCAAATTCAGCCGGGCGGATTGCATCTGATGCTGATGCAGCCGAAGCATGCGCTGAAGATCGGCGACAGCGTGCGATTCCAACTGCATTTTGCCGATGGCAGTTCGGTGGATGTGGTTGCGCCGGTGAGTACGAAAGCGCCGTTGTAGACTGAGGTCTATTCACCAATCCACGTCACCCTCCGAAAACAGGCGCCAAGAGGCTACCCAATGGATGACTCTCGAAAGGGCAAGCTTGTTGGGCGCATTGCGGGATTGTGGCGCTATCCTGTCAAGTCGATGGGATCGGAAGCGCTGACCGAAGTCGATGTGTCCTGGCACGGCTTCGCTGGCGATCGTCGTTGGGCCTTCGTCCAGAATCGCTTGACGCATAGCGGATTCCCCTGGCTCACGCTGCGCGAGCGCAACGACATGAGCCATTACCACCCTTCGTTTGTCGAGCCGACTCGACCCGACAAATCGCCGACGCTCGTGCGGACGCCATCGGGTGAAGTCCTTGACGTTGCGGACCCGTCGCTTGCTGCAGAACTCTCGCCCGACGGCGTGCGGGTCATTCGACAGGATCGCGGCATCTTCGACACACTCCCGTTGTCCCTCATCACCACCCAGACGATTGCCAAGCTTGGCGAAACCGTCGGCGCCACGCTCGACGTCCAGCGCTTTCGACCCAACATCCTGGTGGAATCGGTCGATGCGTTGCCGTTTGCCGAGGACGGCTGGATGGGTTGCGTGTTACTGATTGGCAGCATGCGCATGCGCGTCGACAAACGTGACGGCCGTTGCATCGTCATCACGATCGATCCAGTGACGATCGAACGTAATCCGGAAATCCTGCGAACGGTTGCCAGGGATCGCCAGGGTTGTCTCGGCGTATACGGATCGACCGTTGAACCAGGTCACATTGCGCTAAACGATCCTGTACACATCGAGCTTCCTTCGTGATCAGGATCTGGCCTGGCTTCGATTTCGATCCATGGCTCGTTGATTCAGGAAAGATTTCTAAACGGCGCGGCAAGCAGCCCGCACGCATTCCGGCAACGGCGCGGATTTCCCGCTGCGGCTATCGAACCACACCATCACCACATGGCCGTCGGCATATAGAACCGATGTTTCCTTTGCCGACAGAATGCGATGGCCAAGCGTGAAGCTGCTATTGCCGATGCGATCGACGAGTAGCTCCACCATCACGTCTTCTGGCCACGCGATCGGTCGCTTGAAATTAACCAGCGCGGATGCGACGACAGGTGCGACGTGCGCATCCATCCACTGGCCTGATAACGTCATCAGCCAGCGCAACCGTGCTTCTTCCAGATAACGCAGATACATCGCGTTATTGACATGGTTGAAGGCGTCGAGATCACGCCATCGCACCGCGAGTTCAGTGCGAAAAAGCAATGACGCTGCGGATTGTGGGTCGGTCATGTGCTGACTTTCCTTCGCCGCATCGGTTTGTGCGCTTCGCCCGAACGGGCGCGACCCTTGGGCATGTCGCCGCGCTGCTGTCCTGCAAGATGCGGGGCGAGGAATCGGCCAGTGTGTGAAGCCGGATTCGCCGCGATGTCTTCCGGCGTGCCTTGGGCGATGATGTTGCCGCCGCGATGACCACCTTCGGGGCCGAGGTCAATCACCCAGTCGGCGGTTTTGATCACGTCGAGGTTGTGCTCGATCACGACGATGGTGTTGCCGTCGTCGCGCAGGCGATGCAGCACCATCAGGAGGTGTTCGATGTCGTGGAAGTGCAAGCCGGTGGTTGGCTCGTCAAGCAGGTAGAGCGTGTGGCCGGTATCGCGGCGCGAGAGTTCTTTCGACAACTTCACCCGTTGTGCTTCGCCGCCGGAAAGGGTGGTCGCCGATTGGCCGAGTTTGATATAGCTCAATCCGACATCGACCAGCGTTTCGAGCTTGCGCGCTATTGACGGCACCGGCTCGAACAACTTCAACGCATCCTCGATGGTCATGTTCAACACATCGGAAATGTTGAAACCCTTGTAGTGGACTTCCAGCGTCTCGCGGTTGTAGCGCTTGCCTTTGCAGACATCGCAAGGCACGTACACATCCGGCAGGAAGTGCATTTCGACCTTGATCAGGCCATCACCCTGGCACGCTTCGCAACGTCCGCCGCGCACGTTGAACGAGAAGCGCCCCGGCGAATAGCCGCGTGCGCGCGCCTCGGGTACTTGTGCGAACAATTCGCGCAGTGGTGTGAACAAGCCCGTGTAGGTCGCCGGATTCGAGCGCGGCGTGCGCCCGATCGGTGACTGATCGATGTCCACGGCCTTGTCGAAAAGATCCATGCCGATCACTTCGCGATACGGCGCGACGGTCTGCGATGCACCGTTCAATTCGTTCGATGCGAGCGCCTGCAAGGTGTCGTTGATCAACGTCGATTTGCCGGAACCG
>JBDSVN010000087.1:0-5185 GCA_039927175.1 Lysobacteraceae bacterium
GTTGGAGCGTCGGCATTCACCGTTGCCGACCACGATTTGCCATCACAACACGACCTCGCGCAACACCCGCTCCTCGGGCGTGAGGCTGCGCAGGAACCCGGGATTGCGGAAGATGCGCATGCCGTAATCCTCGATCGGCTTGCATTCCTTGGGCAGCACCACGCCCAACGCCGGCAGGCGCCAGATGATCGGAGCCATCGCACAATCGGCAAGGCTCATCTCGGGATTGAGGAAAAACTTGCTGGCCTTGAACAGTGGCAGCGCCGCAATCACGAGTTCGCGCAGGCGCTTGCGCGCCGCTTCAACCTGCGCCTTGGTGCCATGCTGGATCGACTGCACGTGCGGCACCCATTCGTGCTCCATCCGCAGCATCGCCAGTCGCAGGCGCGCGCGTGAAAGCGGATCAACCGGCATCAATGGTGGATGCGGGTAACGCTCGTCGAGGTATTCGGTGACCACCGAGGCGGCGTACAACACCAAGTCGCGATCAACCAGGGTTGGTACCGTGTGGTACGGATTGAGATCCACCAAGTCTTCTGGCGGATTGGCCGGATCGACCGGAATCAGGTCGTAACTGACGCCCTTGGCCGCCAGCACCAACCGTACCCGATGGCATACGACGCAATCGCGCGCCGAGAACAAGGTCAATGCGTTACGCATACGCGGACTCGCAACCATGGTGTCTCCCCCAACCGGCCGCATGCCGGTCACCGACTCCGTTGGCGCAGCGCCTCGGGTCATCGTCGCCTCAGTGTACGTCGCGCCAGTACTCATGTTTGAGCAGATAAGCCAGGAAAGTGAAGACGACCAGGAACAGGATCACCCACACGCCATAATGTTCACGCTGCATCGCCGCCGGTTCGGCCGCGTATTGCAGGAATGCGCTGATGTCGCGTGCAGCCTGGTCGTACTGCTCCGGATCAAGGCTGCCCTTGCTCGCCAGTTCAAGATGATCCACCGCAGGTTGCCCATCGGCTCCCTTGTCCATCACCGGTCGCTGGATTCCCTGCAACTGCCACAGCACGTTCGGCATGGCTGCATTCGGCAGCAAGGTGTTGTTCCAACCTGCTGGCCGCGACTCGTCCATGTAGAACGACTTGAGATAGGTATATACCCAGTCCGGTCCACGTGCAGCGCCTGTGAGCGACAAATCCGGCGGTGCCTTGCCGAGCCACTCTTCGGCATCGGTTGGAGTCATCGCGGCATTGATGTGCTCGCCCGGCTTGGCTCCGGTGAAGATGAAATTCTTGGCCACTTGCTCTTCGGTCAGGCCAAGATCCTCGCCCATGCGCGAATACCGCACGTACTTGAGCGAATGACATCCCGAACAGTAATTCATGAACAAGCTCGCGCCGCGTTGCAGCGAAGCCTGGTCGTTCAGGTGGGTATGGGCCTCCTGCAGCTCGGGGCCTTCCTCGGCGAACGACACCAGTGGCAGCAGCGCTGCCAGCGCGATGGCAAAAACGGACAGTCGCTTAATCATGCATGGTCACCCGATCAGGTACCGGCTTGAACGTCCCCATGCGCGACCACAGGGGCATTGCGATGAAGAATGCGAAATACAGGAACGTCAGCACGCGCGCGACCATCGTCTTGGTCTCGGTCGGCGTCTGCGTGCCAAGGTACATCAGGCTCACGAAGACGATGACGAAGCCGCCAATCATCAGTTTCGCCAGCAGCGGACGGTAGCGGATCGACTTCACCGGACTGCGATCGAGCCACGGCAACAGGAACAGGATCAATACCGCAGCGCCCATCACCAGCACGCCCCACACCTGGGTTCCGAGGAACGAGGGTACCGAGCGCAACATCGCGTAGTAAGGCGTGAAGTACCAGACCGGCTTGATGTCGGGCGGCGTCAGCAGAATGTTGGCCGGAGTGAAGTTGTCGTGCTCCAGGAACCAGCCGCCGACGGTCGGTTCGAAGAAGATGATGAAGGCCGCGATGGTGAGGAACACCCCCGTGCCGAACAGATCCTTGACCGTGTAATACGGATGGAACGGAATGCCATCGAGCGGGATGCCACGCGCATCTTTCTTCTTCTTGATGTCGACGCCGTCGGGATTGTTCGATCCGACTTCATGCAGCGCGCCCAGGTGCAGTACCACCAGCAACAACAGCACCAGCGGCAGCGCGACCACATGCAGTGCGAAGAAGCGATTGAGGGTCGCGTCGCCAACCGAGAAGTCGCCGCGAATCCATTCGGTCAGTGCGCCGCCGACATAAGGAATCGCACCGAACAGATTGATGATGACCTGCGCACCCCAGTAACTCATGTTGCCGTACGGCAGCACGTAGCCCATGAAGGCTTCGGCCATCAGGGTCAGGAAAATCACCATGCCGAGCACCCAGACCAGCTCGCGCGGCTTCTTGCCCGAGCCGTAGATCAGTCCGCGGAACATGTGCAGGTAGATCACGATGAAGAACAGTGATGCGCCGGTCGTGTGCATGTAGCGGATCAGCCAGCCGCCCGGCACGTCGCGCATGATGTATTCAATCGACGAAAACGCCTCGGCCGCGCTCGGCTTGTAATGCATCGTCAGGAAGATGCCGGTGACGATCTGGTTGACCAGCGCGATCAGGGCGAGCGAACCGAAGTAGTACCAGAGGTTGAAGTTCTTCGGCGCGTAGTACTCGGTCATGTGCTTGCGGTACGCAGGCGTCAGGCCAGGCGCGCGTTCGTTGACCCAACCCATCAGACCGTCCGCGGAACGAGTGAAAATATTCGACATCAGGCAGCTCCTGCCGGGGCAATGCCCACGACCAGATGATTGTCGTCGACAAAGTGGTACGGCGGCACTTCGAGGTTCATCGGCGCCGGCACATTCTGGAAGACGCGGCCCGCGAGGTCATAGCGCGAACCGTGGCACGGGCAGAAGAAACCGCCCTTCCAGTCCGGATCGAACGGCTGCGGCTGAACTTCGGGCTTCTGGATCGGGATGCAGCCCAGATGGGTGCAGATGCCGACGAGAACGCCGAGCTCGGGCTTGATCGAACGGTATTCGTTCTTCGCGAATGCCGGCGTCTGCGATGCGACGTCGGATTTCGGATCAAGCAGCCTCGAATCCAAAGTCGGCAGGATCGCCAATTGCTCCGGTGTGCGCTTGTAAACAAAGATTGTCTTGCCGCGCCAGGTCAGGCGCATGAACATCCCGGGCTCCTTGTCGAGCTTGCTGATATCCACGTTGACCGGGCCGCCAGCCAGCAAGGCCTCGGCACTGGGCAACCATGATCGAACGAATGGAACGGCCACGCCGACAACACCGACAGCGCCGACCACGGCAGTGGTAATGGTCAGGAATCGGCGACGGCCGATGTTGACCTCTTGGTTAGCCATCCGGCTCTCCGCAGAAATTCATTAAAGGATTGCACGCGCAAAGCCCCCGGCCTTGCGCAGACGGTGAAGTGTAACGGAACGGCCAAGCGGCCCACAACGCCAACGCACCCAAAAAGTTTGCCGGATGACATCGACTGCTGCCGGAAACCGCCACAAGATGCCTATTTGGCACTGCGGTAACGCTCGGCAAGCGTACCCACGCGCTCGACATAACGCTGGGTCTCGGTATACGGCGGTACTCCGCCATAGCGATCCACCGCGCCCTCACCGGCGTTATAGGCTGCAGCAATGAGCTTTACGTTGCCATTGAAATGCCTGGACAGGAACGAAAGATACTGCACACCACCATTGATGTTGTCGGCGGCTGCAAAGGCGTTGTGCACGCCAAAGCGGCTTGCTGTCCCGGGCATCAGCTGCATCAGGCCCTGCGCCCCTTTGTATGAGACCGCATTCGGGTTGTAGTCGGATTCAGCGTGGATGATCGCGCGTACCAGCGCCGCGTCCACTCCGTAGGCGTGCGCCGCAGCAGCGATTTCGCTGGCATACGCTTGCGTGTTCAACACCATGGTCCCGAAGTTCACGCCCGGCAGTGCACCGCAGGCGAAGCAGGTCTCGACATAGGTGAAGAGGATTTTCGCGCCAGTGCTGCCAGGTGGCGGAATATTGGTGTAAGTGCTGATGCCATCGCGCGTGTACTTGTACATCGCGCCTCGTGTCACCCGGGCCCGCACGCCCTTGGGAATCACTGGAGCCGCCGGGGATTCGGATCCTTCCGAGGTGCGAAACACGACCTGAGGTGCGTTGCCGAATCCGCCAATCCCGCCTCTCGGAGGGGCTGTGGCGATCTTCGCGATGACCGGCGCACCTGCAGCCGTCGGAATCGCAATGGATCCGGCTAATCCTGTCTCTGCAGGCGCTGGAGCAGTCGTCGCCGACGCATCCGCTTGTCCATTGCCGGGACCATGACCGTAAGCAACCGGAGATCGCGCATGCGTGCTACCGCCAACGTACGAAATCGCCTTGCAGGCCATCTCCGGGACCCGCGTGCTCGAATAGTTGATGGTCTGGTCCGCACGCCCGACGCAACGGTACAGCGTACCTGCGACGGCCGGCGCGCTCATCACGCCCAGCATCAAAAGCACTACCCCTATGCCATCGCGTCGGATCATCGTCCTCCAGCCTCGTCAGACTCGCGCTTCATCCGGCTTCCGATTGCCAACTACCCTGCATTGCCAGCCAACTGTCCTTGCGGATCAGCGGTTTGGCGCAGCTTCCTGCGCGGCCTACAATAGTCGCTTCGCTTTCAAGATGCATCCCCATGGCCGGCAAGCTCCACATCACCACCCACGGTTGCCAGATGAACGTGTACGACTCGGCCAAGATGGCCGACGTGCTCGCGGCTGAACATGGGCTTGAACTCACCGACGACGTGACCGCCGCCGACGTGATCCTGGTCAACACCTGCTCGATCCGCGAGAAGGCGCAGGAAAAGGTGTTCTCCCAGCTCGGCCGCTGGAAAAAACTCAAGAAGATCAACCCGGACGTGCTGATCGGCGTCGGCGGCTGCGTGGCCTCGCAGGAAGGTGCAGCGATCATCAAGCGCGCGCCCTACGTCGACCTGGTGTTCGGCCCGCAGACCCTGCACCGACTGCCGGAGATGATCGACGCGCGGCGTACTTCCGGCAAACCCCAAGTCGACATCAGCTTCCCGGAGATCGAGAAGTTCGATCGCCTGCCGGAACCGCGCGCCGAGGGACCGACCGCATTCGTCTCGATCATGGAAGGCTGCAGCAAGTACTGCAGCTACTGCGTGGTGCCCTACACCCGCGGCGAGGAAGTCTCGCGCCG
>JBDSVN010000088.1:0-7823 GCA_039927175.1 Lysobacteraceae bacterium
GATGCTCGAACAGGGTCCGACCACGCGCGCGACCGCCAATCACGCGCAGGCTGAGTTGGCAGCCACGACGATCGACTTGCGTCGGCGTGACAATCTCCAGCGTCCCTTCGAGTCGCGCATGGATCAGCGATTCCAGATAGGCGGTGAGTTGCACCGATTTCGCGCGCAAGTTGGACAAACCGGCGCGATGGAATACGTCGAGCGATGCACGCAATGGCGCGAGTGCAAGAATCGGCGGATTGCTGAGTTGCCAGCCATCGGCGCCTGGAGTCGGCACGAATTCAGGGCCCATCTTGAAACGTGTTGTCTGGTCGTGTCCCCACCAACCGGCAAACCGTGGACGATCGGTTTGTGCGTGGCGCTCGTGCACGAAGCAGCTAGCGACGGCACCCGGCCCGGAGTTCAGGTATTTGTAGCTACACCACACCGCAAAATCGGCATCGCTATCGTGCAATGCAAGTTGTAGATTTCCGGCGGCGTGTGCGAGATCGAAGCCGACGGCGCAGCCTTGTGCGTGCGCGAGCTTGGCGATCGCGGCGAGGTCGAACGCTTCGCCAGTGCGGTACTGCACTCCAGGCCACACGACGAGTGCGATGCGCGAACCGTGTTTGGCCAGCGCGCGTTCGATGGCTTCCATGCCAATCAAACCGGTATCCGGATCGCCTTCGAGTTCGATCAACGCAGTGGCGGGATCAAAACCGTGGAAGCGGATCTGCGATTCCATCGCATGATGGTCGGACGGAAAGCTGCCGGCCTCGATCAGGATCCCATGGCGCTCCGAAGTCGGCCGATAAAAGCTCACCATCATCAGGTGCAGGTTCGTCGTCAGCGAATTCATCGCCACCACTTCGGATGGCAGCGCGCCAGCGATCTCCGCCAGCTGCGCGCGCACTTCTTCGTGGTACGGCATCCATGGATGCTTGCCGTGGAAATGCGCCTCGACGCCGAGGCGTGCCCAATCATCGAGCTCGGTCAGCAGCGCTTCGCGCACGCCGCGTGGTTGCAGGCCGAGCGAATTGCCGGCGAAATACAGTTGCGATTGCGGGTCGATCGATGGATCAAGTGTCGGTGGAAGCAGGAATTCATCACGAAAACTGCGCAGCGGATCGGCTGCATCGCGCGCATGTGCATCGGCTTCGTTCAACAATTCACTCACGCCTTCACTCCGAATCGCGATGCCGACAAGCCCAGCCAATCCAGCGCAGTACCGTGGTACAGCCGCGCCTGTTCGGCTTCCTGCAAGCCGAGGCCGTCGATGAAGCTGCCCGGTTCCTGCTCGCCGAGCGGGAACGGGTAGTCGGTGCCCATCATCACGCGATCAACGCCAACGGTATCGATGAGGTAACGCAGCGCGCGGTCGTCGGCGACCCAGGAATCGAAGAACATGCGATCGAGATACTCGCGCGGATTGCGCGGATTGTCGGTCGCGACCAGATCGGGGCGCATCTTGAATCCGTGTTCGATGCGGCCGATGGTGTAGGGGAACGCGCCGCCGCCGTGCGCGAAACAGAGCTTGAGTTTCGGCAGGCGTTCAAGCACGCCACCGAAGATCAGGCAACAGGCAGCACGTGCTTGTTCGGCAGGCATGCCGACCAGCCACGGCAGCCAGTATTTCGGCATCGAATCCTTGCCCATCATGTCCCATGGATGCACGAGGATTGCAGCGCCGAGTTCGCTGGCGGCTTCGAAGAATTCGAACAATTCCGGCGCGTCGAGATTCCAGTCGTTGACGTGGCTGCCGATCTGCACGCCCTGCAAATCGAGCTGGTCCATGCAGCGTTCGAGTTCCTGCACCGCGAGTCGCGGCGATTGCAGCGGCACCGTACCGATACCGGCGTAATGCTGCGGATGCTTGCGACAGATAGCGGCGGTGTGGTCGTTCAACGATTGGTGCAGTTCGTACGCATGCTGCGGCTTCGCCCAGTAACTGAACATCACCGGCACCGTACTGATCACCTGCACCTGCACGCCAAAGCGTTCGTAGTCGGCGATGCGTTCCTCGGCGTCCCAGGTCTTGGGAAAGATCTCGCGGAAGAACTTGCCGTCCTTGTAGATGCGATGACCGCCGTCTTCGGTGTGGTGAATCACCGGAAAGCGGTCGTCGCCATATTTGGTCGCGAGATCCGGCCAGTCGCGCGGGAGGATATGGGCATGGACGTCGATCTTGAGCATGCGGCCATTCTACCGGAGCAGGTGCTTGCGGATGCAGTCGATGGCTATGACGGATCGAGCTGCGCGTCGTCCTCGTAATGCGCGGGGCGCGGGTGCAGCGCACCACAGTTCTTGCAAGTACGGAAGTCGATGGAATGATAGAAGCGCTCGAATACCGGCGGGAAATCGTGTTCGACGCGTTGCAAGTGGAAGTATTCCTCATGGATGCGGTGGTTGCAGTTCGGGCAATACCACTGCAATCCATCGAGTTCGTGCGGCAGGCGGCGGCGTTCGATCACTAGGCCGATGCCGCCAGCCATGCGTTGCGGCGAATGCGGCACGCGCGGGGGCAGGTAGAAGATTTCGCCGGTCTTGATCGAGATGTCGCGCACCGCGCCATCGTCCTGCACCCGCAGGATCATCTCGCCTTCAACCTGATAAAAAAATTCCGGGCCTTCGTCATGGTGGTAGTCGGTGCGCAGGTTCGGGCCGCCGACGATCATGATGATGAAGTCGCCATCGACGATGCACTTGTTGCCGACCGGCGGTTTGAGCAAGTGGCGGTGTTCGTCGATCCAGCGGTGGAAATCGATGGGTGGCATCAACATGGTCATGGCTCCCGGATAACGGCAATACACTTGAGTTCGATCGCGATCGGCGTCGGCAGTGCGGTGATGCCGAGCGTGGTGCGGCATGGGGCGCGCGCTGGATCGGGGAAATGTTCAGCCCAGACCGCGTTATAGGTCTTGAAATCGCGCGCCATGTCGGTGAGGAACACGGTGACATCGACGAGGCTGTCCCAGCCTGCGCCACTGGCTTCGAGCACGGATCGTACGTTGGCGAACACCTGTCGACACTGCGCGGCAATGTCGTAGTCAGCGAGGCTGCCATCGGCGTTGTGCAAGTTGCCTGGTATCACATTCGTTCCCGGCGTTCGCGGGCCGATTCCGGAGAGAAACAGCAGTCCGTCGACACGACGTGCATGTGGATACGCACCGACAGGTGCTGGTGCCGCACTGGTCTGGACAACATCGCTCACGATGCGCTTCCCACAACTGCGTTGGCGCGGACGGCAGCAAGCGCTTCCTCATAGGCTCCGGCGAGTCCGTCTGCTGAGTCGACGCCGATACCGAGTTCGCGAATGCGGCCATCGTTGACGCCATAAACCCATCCATGCACTTCGATTTTTTGCCCGCGCAGCCACGCATCCTGCACGATGGTGGACTGGCAGACGTTGACGACTTGCTCGATCACATTGAGTTCGCACAAACGATTCGAGCGTTGATCAGCAGGCGCATCGTTCAACAGCATTTCATGGCGTTGCATCACGTCGCGCACATGGTGCAGCCAGTTGTCGACGAGGCCGAGTCGCATGCCTTCTAGCGTCGCATGCACGCCACCGCAGCCGTAATGGCCGCAGACAATGATGTGTTCCACTTTCAGTACGTCGACGGCGAACTGGATGGTCGACAGGCAGTTGAGATCGGAGTGCGCCACCACGTTGGACACGTTGCGATGGACGAACACCTCGCCGGGCGCGAGGCCGGTGATCTGGTTCGCTGGAACCCGTGAATCAGAACAGCCGATCCAGAGGTAATCAGGGGCTTGCTGCGATGCGAGTCCGCTGAAGAAGCCGGGTTCCTCGCGCTCGACGCGTTCGGCCCAGAGGCGGTTTTTTTCCAGCAGTGTTTGCAGAAGGCTCATGCGAATCCTTGGTCAAATCCGTAGGCAAATATTTTTCGATTCGGTGAAAAAGCGCATCGCGTCGAGACCGCCTTCGCGGCCGAGGCCGGATTGACCGACGCCGCCAAACGGCGTACGCAAGTCGCGCATCATCCAGGTGTTGACCCAGACGATGCCGCACTGCAGTTTTGCTGCGACATGATGTGCACGCTGCAATTGTTGCGTCCACACGCTCGCCGACAATCCGTACGGCGTGGCATTTGCAAGCGACAGCGCGTGCTCGTCATCATCGAATGCTTGCAGGGTGACGACTGGGCCGAAGATTTCCTCGGTGTTGCTGCGGCAATCCGGGCCGAGGCCTTCGATTACGGTCGGTGCGACGAACCAGCCGCTCGCGCAACGGCCTTCGGGCTTTAATGATTCACCACCACAAAGTACACGGCCGCCTTCGGATCTGGCGAGATCAATGCAGCCAAGGACCTTTTCGTAATGCGCCTGCGACACCAGCGGACCGAGGTCAGTGGCTGCGTCCTGTGGATCGGCGACTCGCAGCTTCTGCACACGCTCAAGAAACGCGTCACGGAATGCACCATACACGCTGCGTTCGATCAGGATGCGCGAACCGCACAAGCAGATCTGCCCACTGTTCTGGAATGCCGAGCGCACCACGGTATCGAGCAAGTTTTCACGTCGCGCGTTGTCGTTAAACGCGTCGGCGAACACCAGCGTCGCATTCTTGCCGCCGAGTTCCAGCGACATTTTTTTCAGTGTCGGGCCGCAATGCGCAGCGATCTGGCGGCCAACGGCCGTGCTGCCGGTGAAGCTCACCGCCTTGATGCCGGTGTGCGTCACCATCGCGTTGCCAACGGTCGGTCCAAGTCCTTGCACGATGTTCAGCACGCCAGCCGGAAATCCGATTTCGCGCGCAAGTTCGCCAAGCATCCACGCGGTGACCGGCGTGACTTCCGATGGTTTCGCGACCACGCAATTGCCGGTTGCCAGCGCTGGCGCGATCTTCCACGTGAACAAATACAGCGGCAGATTCCATGGACTGATGCAGGCGACCGCACCGAGCGGCTGGCGCAGCGTGTAATTCAATCCGGCCTGGCCGTGGTGCGACTCGCTGGCGAATTGTGTCGCAGCTGCGGCGAAGAAACGCAGGTTCGATACGGCACGCGGAATCTCGATCTCGCGTACCAGCTTGAGCGGCTTGCCGGCGTCGCGCGATTCGGCTTGGGCGAAGTCCTCAATGCGCGCCTCGAGCGCGTCGGCGAGTTTTGATATCCAGGCCGAGCGCGCATCGTTGGTGAGCGATGACCACATCGGAAATGCGGCATTCGCGGCGCACACAGCGTCATCGACATCGGCTGCAGTTCCGGCAGGGCACACGGCATAAGGCTGCGCTGCTGCGGGATCGAAAACGGCGATGGCGGCGTCATCGCTGCCTGCATGCGATGCGCCATCAATCAACTGGGTCAGTCGCAAAGTCGGACTCATGGTGCGAGCTTACCCGCTTGCCGGATACGGAGAAAATTTGCGCGCATGGCGTTCACAACGAGCGCGTACGTCCGCCATCGACCGGCACATTGATGCCGGTGATATACGAAGCCGCCGGCGATGCGAGGAATGCCACGGCTGCCGCGACTTCGGACGGCGCGGCAAAGCGGCCCATCGGGATCTCGGATTCCATTTCGGCGGTCACATCGTTCTTGTCGGCGCCGGTCTTCTGTGAACGCGCGGCGATGATCTGGTCGATGCGCGGCGTATGCGTCGAGCCTGGCAGCACGTTGTTGACGGTGATGCCATGCGGTGCGAGTTCGCGCGCGAGTGTCTTTGCCCAGCTTGCCACCGCGCCGCGAGTGACATTCGAGACGCCGATGCCGGGGATAGGTTCCTTCACCGAGGTCGAGATGATGTTGACGATACGGCCGTAACCGGCGGCAATCATTCCGGGAACAACGGCTTCGGCCAGCGTCTGGTTCGCCAGCAAGTGCGCGCGAAATGCCGCGAGGAATGCGTCTTCTGTTGCGCCGCGCACAGTTCCCGGTGGCGGGCCGCCGCTGTTGTTGATCAGGATATGCACGGCATGTTTGGCGACCAAGGCATCGACGCTCGCTCGTAGCGCTGCAGTCTCGCCTGCATCGGCGGCGATCCAGTCGTGGCGCTGCGCCTCGTGCACACGTGGCAGTTGCGCCGCCAGTGACTCAAGCACATCAGCGCGACGGGCAAGCAGGGTGACGTCAGCGCCGAGGTTCGCCAATTCGATCGCCGATGCCTGGCCGATGCCCTGCGATGCACCGCAGACGAGGGCGTGCTTGCCGTTGAGGTCGAGGTCCATTCACGTCTCCGATGTCGTTTCGTCACGCACGTTAACGCGTGCCTGCCGCTCGCGCATCAATTGCGCGATGTCGTGCGCACGTTCGCCGATTTGCGCGGCGAGTGCATCGATCACTGCAAGTTGATTGGCGACGGGATGGTTCTGGTTGAGCTTGAACTTCAGTTCGATCCGCGCCGCGCGCAGTCTGAAACCGACGATGCCCTTGAGTTGCACGACGTGATCTTCGCGCTCGGGCTCGTATCGCCAATTCGAACCAATTGCGGATTCGTGACGCGTGCTGAGTTCGGAGACGATGCGGGCCAGGGAATCGATGTCGTCCAGAATCTCCAGCGTCCCGGTGATGTGGGCGATGGCGTAGTTCCAGGTCGGAACGCGTGCTGCTTGTTCTTTATCCGGATACCACGACGGTGAAACATAGGCATCCGGGCCGTGCATGATCAACAAGGCATTGCTGACATCGCGCCATTGCGGATTGGCGCGCGCCCAATGGCCGCGAAACGCCACGGTGTCGCCAGCGCGCTCGTACAGAACCGGCAAGTGCGTCGCGACGGGCGCTCCATCGCGCACGGTGACCAATGTCGCGAACGGATTGGCGGCAACGAGTCTGTCGAGTTCCGACAGATCGGTTTCGACAAAGGCCTTCGGCGTGTACATCGTCGCCAGCGTCAGTGCAGCGACGGCAATCGCCGCGTCATCAGTGCGCGCAATGCGTCGTCGTCGTCGCTGCCGACGTGCGGCGGTTCGATCTCGTCGAGGTCGAAACCCATCTGTGCTGCGTCGTCGTCGTCGAGACCATCGAAGGCGTGGTATTCGGCGTCCATCAACGCGGCGCGCGCGGTATCTTCGCTGTCGTGGGTATCGATGCGGCCATCGCAGTCGAAGATTTCGGCGATGCCGCTGCTACGTACGCGCAAGCGCGCCCAGACCAGCAGGTTGCCGACTGTCGCCAGCCACCATTGTTCAGAAGCTGGTTCGCTGGTTTCGTCGATGTCGTTGTGATCGTTCATGCGTGGAACCTCAGGGCTTGGTGGCCCACCAGATCAGTGCGAATACGCCGGCATTGAGCAAACCGAACAACAAACCGATCAATGCGATGCGCGCCGGTACGGCGAGTCCGTCCAGCCCCGGATCGTTCAACGCGCGATAGCGACCTGCGAGCAACCACAGCAGCGATGCCGGATCGAATGCTTCAAGCGTCGCATGCAGGTCGGGGTGGCGATCGCGCAAATGCACCAGTGTCATTGGCCAGAAGAAAGCACAAGCCATCAGGCCGGTGAT
This sequence comes from Lysobacteraceae bacterium, assembly GCA_039927175.1. Taxonomy (GTDB): domain Bacteria; phylum Pseudomonadota; class Gammaproteobacteria; order Xanthomonadales; family Xanthomonadaceae; genus SZAS-103. Next base: position 7,451 of record JBDSVN010000088.1, read on the forward strand.
GGCGAGCGCGAGTCCGAGCAGCGAAAGGGTGAGGATCATCGCGCCAATCGCCCCATGCGAAAGTCTGACATCAGAATGTGGCCAAGCCCGGCGCGCGCGGGTAGGGGATCGCATCGCGGATATTCGACAACCCGCAGACGTACACCACCAATCGCTCGAAGCCCAGGCCGAAGCCGGCGTGCGGGGCGGTGCCGTACTGGCGCAACTCCAGGTACCACCACAACTCGTGCTCGGGTATCTGCATGGCAGCCATGCGGTCCTTGAGCTTGGTCAGGTCTTCTTCGCGTTGCGAGCCGCCGATGATTTCGCCGATACCAGGGAACAGTACGTCCATGGCCCGTACGGTTTTGCCGTCGTCGTTGAGCTTCATGTA
>JBDSVN010000089.1:0-3853 GCA_039927175.1 Lysobacteraceae bacterium
CACCATCGTGATGGCCCCGAACAAGTCGCTCGCGGCCCAGCTGGCGAACGAGTTCCGCCAGTTCTTCCCCGAGAATGCGGTCGAGTACTTCGTGTCCTATTACGACTACTACCAGCCCGAAGCGTACGTGCCATCCACCGATACGTTCATCGAGAAGGACAGCTCGATCAACGAACACATCGAGCAGATGCGGCTATCGGCGACCAAAGCGTTGCTGGAACGCAAGGACGCGATCATCGTCGCGACGGTGTCGGCCATTTATGGCCTTGGCGATCCGAACGAATACTTCAACATGGTGTTGCACATGGTGCGCGGCGAGCGCATCGACCAGCGCGAACTGATCCGCCGGCTCACCGAGATGCAATACACCCGCAACGAATTCGAACTGCGCCGCGGCATGTACCGCGTGCATGGCGAGACCATCGACGTGCATCCGGCCGAGTCGGAAATGGAAGCGCTGCGCATCGAATTGTTCGATGGCGAGATCGAGAACATCGCCATGTTCGATCCGCTCACCGGCGAAGTGCTGCGCAAGCTGCCGCGCTACACGATCTATCCGAAATCGCATTACGTCACCACGCGCCGCACGGTGCTGGAGGCGATCGAGACGATCAAGGCCGAACTGCGCGAGCGCCTGGAAGTGCTGTACGCCGCAAACAAGCTGGTCGAGGCGCAACGCTTGCAGCAACGCACCACGTTCGACCTGGAAATGATGGCCGAAGTCGGTTACTCCAACGGCGTCGAGAATTATTCGCGGCATCTCACCGGTCGCATGCCGGGCGAAGCGCCGCCGTGCCTTTACGACTATTTGCCCGCGGATGCCTTGCTGGTAGTGGACGAGTCGCACGTGACCGTGCCGCAGCTCGGCGCGATGTACAAAGGCGATCGCTCGCGCAAGGAAACACTCGTGGAATTCGGTTTCCGGCTGCCGTCCGCGCTCGACAACCGGCCGCTGAAATTCGAGGAATGGGAACTGCGCGCGCCGCGCACGATCTTCGTGTCAGCGACGCCGGGCCCGTACGAGCGCAACAAGTCGGAAGGACAGATTGTTGAACTGCTGGTGCGACCGACTGGATTGGTCGATCCCGAAGTGGAGATCCGTCCGGTCGCAACGCAGGTCGATGACCTGCTGTCGGAAATCCATTTGCGTGTGACGATGGGCGATCGGGTGCTGGTCACCACCCTGACCAAGCGCATGTCCGAGAACCTCACCGAATACCTCGCTGAACACGGCGTTCGCGTGCGTTACCTGCATTCGGACGTGGAAACCGTGGAGCGCGTCGAGATCATCCGCGACCTGCGCAAGGGCGTGTTCGACGTGCTGGTCGGCATCAACCTGCTGCGCGAAGGACTCGACATGCCGGAGGTGTCGCTGGTGGCGATCCTTGATGCCGACAAGGAAGGTTTCCTGCGCTCGACCGGATCGCTGATCCAGACGATGGGCCGCGCGGCGCGCAATCTGCGCGGCAAGGTCATCATGTATGCCGACAGAGTGACACGTTCGATGCAGGCGGCGATCGACGAAACCGACCGGCGTCGCGAAAAGCAGGTCGAATACAATGCCGAACATGGCATCGTGCCGCGCAGCGTCAACACACCCATTGCCGACATCATGGAGGGTGCGCGTGCGGATGCGGCGGACGTGAAATCATCGCGCGGCAAGGGACGCAAGGTTGCGGAATCCGCCGCCGACTACGCTACGCTGGGGCCGTCGCAACTGTCGGCAGTGCTCAAGCGCCTCGAACAACAGATGTACAAGCATGCGCAAAATCTGGAATTCGAGGACGCCGCGCGTTTGCGCGACGAGATTCATCGCGTCAAATCGCGGCAACTGGTGTCATGAATCCTATTGACTGGAAGCAGGCGATCATTCGCTATAAATGGTGGATGCTGCTGGCCGCCATCGTGATCGGCGGCCTGGTGTTTGGCGTACATGCCGGCGAGCGCGCGTCGTTTAATTTGCTGCGTGCAACATTGGGCACTTTGCAGGATGAGGTCGCTGCTGATCCGTTGAAGGTGATCCTGATCTATTTCGCGATTTACGTCCTGACGGCCGCTGTCTCATTGCCGTTCGGAGGTGCCTTGACGCTTGCGGCGGGTGCGATGTTCGGATTCTGGTGGGGCTTGGCATTGGCAACGGTGTCGGCTTCGTCGGGCGCGATTGCTGGATTCCTCGTCTCGCGCTATTTCTTGCACGCGGTAGTGGAACGACGTTTTGGCGCACGGCTCGCCCCGATTCACGAAGGACTGCGCGAGGAAGGTGCGTTCTATTTGTTCGCACTGCGGATGGTGCCGGTGTTTCCATACTGGCTTGCCAACCTGCTGATGGGCCTGACCTCAATGCGGGCTTTCACGTTCTGGTGGGTCAGTGCAATTGGGCTGCTTCCGATCGAAGCGGCGTATGTCTTTGCCGGTACACGCCTGGCCACGATTGCAAAACCGAGCGACATTCTGTCGCTCGACATGATCGCCGCGCTGATCGCTCTTGCGCTGTTGCCCTTGGTGCTGCGTCGTGTCGTGCGCTGGGTGGAACGCAGATATTTCAGACACGATCCCTGATCCTCGCGCGCATTGTTTGGTGCGCTGGCAATGGCCGTGATACGATGCGCGCCCTGCAAATCTGCAGGCATTTGGGCGGTTAGCTCAGCGGTAGAGCACTACCTTGACATGGTAGGGGTCACAGGTTCGAAACCTGTACCGCCCACCACGCCGGCAAGTCGCATCGACTCAGCCCTGGCGCGGTTTCCAATTTCGCAATGTCCTATGCGCGCAAGCGTTGCGCATGCAATCGCTCGAAGTGCGGCATGCATGCATCCGCGACTTTCGCGCCGGCAGGCGACAGCTCGATTGCACGCGAGGCCGGTGGTTGCTCAAACCCGGTGGATTGCCAGACGTGCGCGTACCAATGCGACGCCCATACGCCGTCGCTATCGCGCGCGCCTTGCGGCCAATGCAACATGCGCTCGGTGAACTCGATCCCGAAAACACGACACAAGGCGCGCAGATACGCTTCCGGCGCACGCAGGAAATCGGCTGCGTCGATGATCGGCGGCGGCGTTCCCGCAGCGCAGAGTTGTTCGTAGAGTTCGATTTGTTGTGGCAGACCGATTTCTTCGGCCGTCACGGTTGCACGCGCCTTCAAATACGAGGCAACCACTTCGCGCGGATCGCGGATCAACAACACGTTGGCGAGTTGCCCGATCCATGCGCGATCCATTCCCGGCAGCAGGTGATGGGCCATGTGTTTCTGGTACCAGATCGACTCGCCATTCGGTGCTGGCCCGGTGAGCGTTCGCACCACGCTGCGCCAATCGCTATTACCCGCTGCGATCACTTCATCGCGCATCGGATGATCCATGCCGGTGGTCGCCAGATACGCCGCATACAGGGGTTCATCACTCACCGCGCAATCGCCGCGATTTTCCCACGCGCGCAGCATCGCGGTGGAGATGTTGCGCGGGCCGCTCCACATGGCGATGCGCAGCGGTTCGGTTGCAATTGACGTCATGCGAGGCGCATTCCAGCGCGCGCAGCCGCATCGAGCTGCGCGAGTTCGACGTACAACTTCTGCAATCGCTCGACCATCGGGCCGCGCGACCCATCGCCCATGATGCGCCCATCGATCTCGCGCACAGGCACCACGCCGGCGAAGGTCCCGGTGACGAAAGCTTCATCGGCCCCGTACACATCGGTCAGGCTGAAGTTGCGCTCGAAGTTTGGGATGCCCTCACGTCGGCAGATGCGCAACACATTCGCGCGGGTGATGCCGCCGAGGCAGTAATCGCCCGACGATGTCCACACTTCGCCTTTGCGCACGATAAAAAAATGCGTGGAGTTGCAGGTGGCGACGAAG
>JBDSVN010000090.1:0-5777 GCA_039927175.1 Lysobacteraceae bacterium
ATCGACACCACGCGCGCCTTGATGCCATCGTTTGCGAGTTGCTTCATCGCATCCATCGCGAGTCCAACTTCCGAACCGGTAGCGATCAGGATCACGTCGAACTTGGCTTCCGGTGGATCGCTGAGCACGTAACCGCCCCGTGCAATGTCGGCGACCTGCTGCTCGGTGCGCTGCTGATGCGCGACTTTCTGACGCGTGAACACCAGGCAGCTCGGGCCGCTGCGATGTTGGATCGCTTCCTTCCAGCTCACCGCCGATTCGACCGCATCGCAAGGACGCCACACCGTGTTATTCGGGATGTAACGCAGCGTCGCGAGATGCTCGATCGGTTGGTGGGTCGGGCCGTCTTCGCCAAGGCCGATCGAATCATGCGTGTACACGTGGATGCTGTGCGCGGGGATCAGCGCGCTCATGCGCACGCCGTTGCGCGCATAGTCGGAGAACACCAGGAAGGTGGCATCGTATGGCAGGAAACCGCCGTGCAGGGCGAGGCCGCTGGAGATCGCGGTCATCCCGAATTCGCGCACGCCGTAATGGATGTAATTACCGCCGACTTTGTCGGTGAGGATGTTCTGCGAACCGTTCCAGATCGTGAGATTGGATTCGGCCAGGTCGGCCGAGCCGCCGATCAATTCCGGCAAGTGCGGGCCGTATGCGTCAAGAGCCATCAGCGATGCCTTGCGCGTGGCGACTTCCGGGCCTTCGAGTTGGGTTTTGGCGATGTACGCATCGGCGGCAGCGGCGAAACCTTCCGGCAATTCGGCGTGCGAGCGGCGAATCAATTCATCGGCGAGTTGCGGATACTGCGCTGCGTACGCATCGAACAAACGATTCCACTGTTCCTCTCGCACGATACCGGCATTGATCGCGCGCCAGCCATCGTAGATTTCCTGTGGAATCTCGAACGGTGCGTACGGCCATGCCAGATTCGCGCGTGCTTCAGCGACTTCGTCCTTGCCCAGCGCCGAGCCGTGGGCCGCCGATGTACCCTGCTTGTGCGGCGAGCCAAATCCAATAATCGTGCGGCAACAAATCAGCGAGGGTTGGTCTGTCACCGCTTGTGCGGAACGGATCGCATCGCCGAGCGCTACCGGATCATGGCCATCGACATCCGACAACACATGCCAGCCGTAGGCCTTGAAGCGCTCGGCGGTGTTGTCGTTGAACCATCCATCGGTGTCGCCATCGATGGAGACGTGGTTGTTGTCCCAGAATGCGACCAGCTTGCCGAGCTTGAAGGTGCCGGCGAGCGAGGCCGCTTCATGCGAGACACCTTCCATCATGCAGCCGTCGCCCATGAAGACATAAGTGTAGTGATCGACGATCTCGAATTCGGGCTTGTTGAATTCGCGCGCGAGCAATTGCTCGGCGAGCGCGAAGCCGACGGAGTTGGCGAAGCCCTGCCCGAGAGGACCGGTGGTGGTTTCCACTCCCGGTGTGTCCTTGTACTCGGGATGGCCCGGCGTCATCGAATGCAATTGGCGGAATTGCTTGAGCTGCTCCATCGGCAAGTCGTAACCGCTCAGGTGCAGGCAGGCGTACTGCAGCATCGAGCCGTGGCCGTTGGAGAGGATAAAGCGATCGCGGTTGAACCACTTCGGATTCTTCGGCGCGTGCTTGAGGAAATCGTTCCACAACACTTCAGCGATGTCGGCCATGCCCATCGGCATGCCTGGATGGCCGGAATTGGCTTTCTGCACCGCATCGACGGCCAGGAAACGGATGGCATTGGCGAGTTCACGACGCGTGGGCTTGGACATGGCTGGGTGACCTTGTAACGGGATTGGTATTGTCCCATCCGCTGGCACTGATGTCGCCGTTGCATGCGGATGGATCGGGTGCTATCGCACTGGCGCGGCTTGTCAGGACGGATACAGCGGCGGCAGCGACGTATCACGCGCTGTCGCTGCGATCCGCCCCGTCCAATGTGGCGCCGATTTGAAAGCGGAGCGCAATGCTGCGAGCGCGGATGCTGGTGCTGCAACATCGGCGCTCCAGCGCGCCGCATCGAATGCGCGCACGGCTTCGCGTTGTGTGGGATCGGCGAGTTGTTGCGCAACCTCGCCCAAGTTACGCGCCGGGCCGCGCGGCATGGCTTCGAGCAGCGATCGCGTGATCGCGCTTGCATCGCCGAGCGCAAGCGCGCGGTGCAAACTCGGGGCGCGATTGGGAATCCGATCGTTCGCGATGGTTGCCTGCGCTGGAACTGCGGCAGCGCCGCGTCCACGCCGCCAACCCCACCATAATGCGAGTGCGAGCAATGCGGCAGAAACGCAGGTTGCAATCTGCCAGATACGCAACGATGCGGCATTCGCTAGCGCGCTGGATGCTGTCGTCACTGTAGTTCGCTCGGCGCCATTTTTCGGCGTCGCCGATGCACCTGATTCGTTCTGTATCGCGGTACCTGGCAACACGTGCAATACAGGTGAGCTGGCGCGAGCGAGTGCAGTGCGATCGTTGATGATGTCCCACCATGGCATGGTCAAGTCGGGCATCTTCAGATCGCCGGCTTGCGCGGGAACAATCGCAAAGCGACGCACGCGCTCGGCGAATAATTGTCCGTTGCGCAACCGCTCCGTCGTCGTCGATGGCTCCGGATATACCTGCGCGCCGACAATCGCCGGTAACGCGATCTCTGGCAATTGCGCAGCGGTGACGCCTTCGCCATCGATCGTGACCACGATACTGAAAGGATCACCAGCGTGCACTGGCGCATTCGACGGCTCGATGTTCATGGTGAGCATTCGCGCGGGAATCCATGGATCGCCGGCGTTTTCTGGTCGCGCACGCACTTGCACATCCAGCGTCTTGCCCACCGCACGCAGGTCGCCGTTATTCGCCGACGCGCCATCATCGAACAGATTGTCGATATCGCCCAGCGCACGCCCATGGAAGGTCGGGCTGACGATGTGCATCGCGCCGCTGTGTTCGGGCTGCAACAGGTAATTGCGCTCGACCACCGTATAGCGACGACCCTGCACGATGGTCTGGCTGGTTGCATCGTCGCCGATCTGGCGCAGGTCGCCATTGTCGGATGTCGGCACTGGCAGTGAGCCATCGACCAGCGTCACTGCGTAATACAAACGCAGCGTGTAGATCATTGCCTGCTGCGCATACGGATTGACTGGCGTGATCGAGGTTTCGATGAAGACCGGCGCGCCGCTAGCTGCGCCTGCCGCGGCAGAATCGGGCGCTTGCGGAAGCTCCTGTGCGCTGACGTCAAGTTGCACAGGCTGCGTCTGTTCGCCACCGACAGTCAGCGCCGGAATGGTGATCGTGCCTGCATGCTTTGGCGTGAGCACGATCGACCACTGCATGCTTGATCGCATACTACCGTTGAAGATGGTTGTCTGGCGGCCCGACGACGTACCGCGCACATCGAAGTCGGCGACCAACGGCGCAAAGTTGGGCTGTGCATCGGACGCATCGGAGGTGACAGTCAACACCACGTTGTCACCGGCCGCAACACGGGCCCGATCGACTGTTGCGCGCACGGCTGCCGTCGCCTGCATGGCGATGCAGCACAGCAGCAACGCAATCAAAATCCGGATGCTCTTCACTTGTCACCCTCCTGCTGCCGCCGTGCATATTCAAGTGCAAATTTGCGCCGCAACAAGCCACCTGGATCGTCCGGCACGCGTTGCAACAATGCTTCGACCGCCTGGCGCTGTTCGCGTTGCGCCGTGGATTCTTTCGTGACCGCGCCTTGCCGCGCTGACTTCTCGTCCTGCTTGCCTTTTTCCAGCGCTTGTTCGAGCGCCTTCCGTTCGGCTGCATCAGCTTGCTTTTGTTTCCCTGGATCAGGAGCCGCCTGGTTCTGCTGCTGGCTATCTTGTTGCCCGTCCTTCTGTTGCTGGTTGCCCTGCTGCTGCTCTTGCTGTTGGCCATCCCGCCCTTGCTGGTCCTGCCGTTTCTTTCCGGACTGCTGCTGCTTTTGCTGTTGTTGGACTTGTTGCGATTGCTGCTGGTCTTGCTGCTGATTGCCGGAATGTTGTTGTTCGCCTTGCTGCTGCCCCTGCTGTTGCTGGTTATGGCCCTGGTGATCTTTGGGTTGCTGATCCTGCTGCTGTTGTTTCTGCTGTTGTTTCTGTTGTTGCTGCCTGCGGACCAGCGCGAGATTGGCTTTCGCATCCGCCATGCCAGGCCGCAATTGCAATGCGCGCTCGTAGGCCGCGATTGCATCCGGATAACGCTGCATTTGCACGAGCGCATTGCCGCGGTTGTAGTTCGCATCGGCGGAGTCGCGTCCACTCCACGCGTTTGCGGCCGCCGCAAATTGCCCGTTGCGATAGGCCGCGGCTGCACGCTGCTCCGGCGTGCGCGCCAGTGCATTGGCTGTTGTTGCATCGCCAGTGCGCAGCGCGTGATCGGCGCGCTGGTCAGCGCGTTGCCACAATCCATTCCACCAGCCCGTATCGGCTGCCGAAGCGCGCTGCATCGGCATCGCGAAGACCGCTAGCAACATGATGGCAAGCCAGCCGCGACGGAATCCAAGCGCGACCAGCGGCAGCAATGCCAGCAATACGAATGGGCCATCGTCGCGCCAGCGCAGCAATCCCGCCTCGCCGTGTTGCATGGTTGCATCCGCAGCGTGATCGAGGACACCAAGCTCCGTCAGATCGCTCGCATCCGATTGCAAGTTTGCATAGTCGCCGCCGCCATTGCGCGCGAGTTGGCGCAACGCAGTTTCATCCAGCCGCGCGACCTGCATCGTGCCCTGCGTGTCCTGTACAAAGGTGCCATCGCTCGATGGCAATGGCGCGCCAGCCGCCGTACCGACACCGATCACGTCAACGCTGTAACCCTTGGCGCGTGCCGCACGCGCAGCGGCTTGCGCTGCATCATCCGCGCTATCGCTGAGCAACAAGATCTGCCCGCGGCGATAGCCAGCTTGCGACAACAGATCGACTGCACGGCGAATGCCGCGATCCGCATGCTGGCCATCAACCGGCATCGTGTCGGGCGTCAATGCGGCGAGCAGATCACGCAGGCTGTTCGCATCGTCGCTGAGTGGCGCGACAGTGAATGCATCGCCAGCATAGGCGACGAGCCCAAGTTGTCCGCCCTTGCGCTGCGTAATCAACTGTTCGACCTTCAACCGCGCGCGCAACATCCGCGATGGCGGAAGATCCGCCGCGAGCATGTGCGAGGACATGTCCATCACCACGACCAGCGGCGCCGATGGTGCATACAGCGGAACCGGCAACTGTTTCCAGGACGGCCCGGAAAGAGCGAATACAGCGAGCACATAGCCAATGCCGAACAACCATGCAGCGCGCTGTTTCGATGCGGGTGCCGCTTGCAGCAGGCTCGGCAACAGATGCGGATCAACTGCGTTTCGCCATGGCGTGTCACGATTCGCATGCAGCCTTTGCAACCACCACAGCAACGGCAGCACCAGCAGCGCGAGCAACCACCATGGGCGCAGCAGATACGGAACGATCGCGCTGATCGTGACCGTGTTCATGCCAAACTCCGTCGTGCGAACAGTGCTGGCACGCCGATCGACAAGACGCCGAACAGCAACGCGGCAGCGAGTGGCCACGGATACAACTCGGTGCGCGGACGCTCGATGCGACCAGCACGGATACTGGGCTCGATGCGATCGAGCTCCGCATAAATACCTGCCAGCGATTCGGTATCACGCGCACGGAAATACTGCCCGCCGGTTTCCTGCGCGATCTTTCGCAGCGTGTCTTCGTCGACGCCGTCTCCTTGTGATGGCAATGCGAATCCAAGCAGAGGATCAACTTGCCCATCGCCGCCAAAGCCGATGG
>JBDSVN010000091.1:0-6268 GCA_039927175.1 Lysobacteraceae bacterium
GTATTGCCGCGCGAGAGCGCGTTGCCGATCACCACCATATCGGTATCGGCCGCGATATTTTCAGGCGAATAACCTTTCGACAACGCGATGCCCAGCGCTTCGAGCTGCGTGCTCATCGGCGGATAAATGTTCTGGTCGCTGCCGGCGACTTCGTGGCCGAGTTCGCGCGCAAGCGCGGCAACGCCGCCCATGAAGGTGCCGGCGATGCCGAGGATATGGAGTTTCAAGGGAGCTGATCCGTTGAGTAATTGAAAGATGGGTATCGCAATGCTCAACCCATCCTACGCATTCACGCGTAACGACTGTCCAACGCTTCGACGATCCGATCGAACACGTCTTCCATCGAACCCACGCCGTCCACCGAAGTGAGTTTCTGCTGGTGGCGATAGAACTCGATCACTGGCGCGGTCTGGCGTTCGTAGACTTCCAGCCGCGTACGCACGGCTTCGGGCGTGTCGTCGGCGCGGCCTTCAGCCTTGGAGCGGCCGGCGATGCGTGCGATCAGCAGTTCGGTATCAACGTCGAGCTGGATCGCGCGCTCGACCGGCTGGCCGAGCCGCGCGAGCAAGCCATCGAGCGAATTGGCCTGCACGAGATTGCGCGGATAGCCATCGAGGATGTAGCCATCACCGGTGTCGCCCTGCGACAGGCGCTCCTCCAGCATTGCCAGCACGATGTCGTCGGACACCAGCGCGCCCGATTCCATGACGACTTTCGCCTGCAGGCCAAGCGGCGTTTCGGCCTTCACCGCTGCACGCAGCAAGTCGCCCGTCGAAATGTGCGGGACGCGGTAGTGGTCGCGCAGGCGAGTGGCCTGCGTGCCCTTGCCGGAGCCCGGCGCGCCCAGAAGTACCAATCGCATGTTTGAATTCCTGGATAAAGCATTGCGGATCGTGGGCGGTGCATGCTTTCCGAGGTGCAATTTGCGCGCTCAACCAGCACGCCGCATTGCTACACTCGATACAGACTACAGCCGCATCGCGCCGTGGATGGGGTTCACGCTAACCGCTGCCGGCAGCGCAAGTCAAATCAAGCCTTCGAGGGTTCGGAAATGGCCAAGGGCAATCTGCTATACGCGCAATCCGGCGGCGTCACCGCTGTGATCAATGCGACTGCCTCCGCGGTGATCCAGACCGCCCGCAAACACAAGGTCAAGGTGCTGGCGGCGCGCAACGGGATTCTCGGCGCGTTGCGCGAGGAGTTGATCGACACATCGAAGGAATCCATCGCCGCAATCCGCGCGCTGGCGCACACACCGGGCGGTGCGTTCGGATCGTGCCGCTACAAACTCAAGTCGCCCGAGATCGACAGCGCACCTTACCAGCGCTTGATTGATGTGTTGCGCGCGCACGACGTGCGTTGGTTTCTCTACAACGGTGGCAACGACTCGGCCGATACCGCATACAAGCTGTCGCAGATCGCATCCGAATTCGGTTATCCGCTGGCCTACATCGGCGTGCCGAAGACGGTGGACAACGATCTTGCGGTGACCGACTGCTGCCCGGGTTTCGGATCGGCCGCGAAATACACCGCCGTGTCGGTGCGCGAAGCAGCACTTGATGTCGCCGCGATGGCCGACACATCGACCAAGGTGTTCGTTTACGAAGTCATGGGTCGCCACGCTGGCTGGTTGGCGGCTGCATCCGGAATGGCGGGCAATGCTACCGACGACGCGCCGCAGATCATCCTGTTCCCCGAACGCACGTTTGACGAAGCTGCATTCCTTGCCAAGGTGAAAGCCACCGTCGCGCGCGTCGGATGGTGCGTTGTCGTTGCATCCGAAGGCGTGCGCAATGCGGATGGGCATTTTCTTGCCGAAGCCGGAAGTACCGATGCATTCGGCCATGCGCAACTCGGCGGGGTCGCGCCGTATCTTGCCGGACTGGTGAAACGTGCACTTGGCATGAAGGTGCACTGGACCGTTCCCGATTACCTGCAACGCTCGGCACGCCATCTCGCATCGGCCACCGATCTCGCGCATGCACAAGCTGTTGGCGAAGCGGCAGTCGAGTATGCGATGGCCGGAAAGAATGCGGTGATGCCGGTGATCGTGCGCACCTCCGATACGCCGTATCGCTGGAAGATCGAAGCGGCGCCACTGGCAACACTCGCCAATCGCGAAAAGAAATTGCCGAAGAATTTCATCCGCCGCGACGGCTACGGCATCACCGAAGTCGCACGCCGCTATCTCGCCCCGTTGATGCGCGGCGAAGCGCCACCGCCGTACGGAACCGATGGCATTCCGAATTACGTCACGCTGAAGAATGCGCGGGTGAAACAACAGCTCCCTGCGTGGGTTGGCTGATCGTCAACTGCAATCTTTCAATGGTTGCAGTACGGACGTGAACACCGGAATCGCACCGGTCTTTTCCGGCTTGTCGAGATACAGGCGCGAGCGCCCTTGCGCATCGAGCTTCGGCGGCGTGGCATTGCCCGCACGGCGCCATACCTCGATCACGGCAACGCAAGCAGGCGCATCGGTGCGTGGCACGCTGATCCGATCGTTGAGTATCCAGCCGGCTGCTGTGCCGGGTGATTTTTTCAACGTGGACGCATCGACATAGCCCGCACGCTGTGCACAGGGATCGCGCTTGACTGCCTCGAAGCGGTAAGGCGTCGTCGCATCACCAGTGAATTCGCCTTCCAGGCGCACGCAGGCTTCAGGAATATTGCGCAAGGTATGCACTTGGCCGACCGGTTGGGGAGCGGCAACCGGCCGCTGGATTTCTGGCTGGATACTGTCGTTCGCATGGGCGTTTTGAGCGATGCAGCTCAGCGCCATGAACAACAAAGGTGCAACAAGAGTGGCGCGCATGATGGGTTCCCTGGGAGAGTCCAGCGGCAAGGCTGACAGCACTCCCCTGAACCGGACAGGATTACCGTTCGACCCGGCCATTCCGATGTGCAAGGCCGTCAGCATTTAGCTGCACGCCGGATGACGCCGCGATGGCACTGGTTTTCCCCGCATCTTGTTCATACTTGTTCCGGCATGCAATCTTCTTGATCGAATGAAAGACATCGCCTACCGTACGTGCTGCATGGGGAAGGCCAAGTCATTTCACACACGTAGGGGGATGGATGAAAGCTTCAATCGTGATATCGGCGGCTTTGGCCGTGTTTGCATTTGGTTCGATCGCGCCCGCCGCAGCCGGCGGTCGCGTGGAAAACAACAAGGGATCATCCAAGAGCGCTGAAATCCCGATCTGCGGCCATGTACTCGGAACGATCGCGCTTGTCGATGGCGACGGCCAAGGCTGGAAGGCATACCAGTTGGGCGCGCCATCGACCCTGCTCAAGACCTTCATCAACCGCTCCGGCTGTTTCAAGTTGGTCAACCGTGGCGCGGGCATGGAAGCCATCCAGCGTGAGCAGGCACTGGCCGGGCAAGGCAATCTGCAACGCGGCTCCAATGTTGGTGCAGGACAGATCAAGGCAGCCGACTGGTTGCTGGTCGCCGACGTTGCCGGCCAAAACCAGGATTCGGGTGGTAACGCGGTCGGCGGCATTGCCGGAGGCCTGATCGGCGGACGTCTCGGCGGCCTGGTGGCAGGCATCAAGACGTCCAAGGTCGAGGCGCAAACCGTGCTCTCGCTGGTCAATACCCGCACCTCGGAAGAGGAATACAACATCGAAGGCTTCGCCAAGAAGACCGATTTTTCCTTCGGCGCTGGCGGATTCGTCGGCTGGGGCGGGGTTGGCGGTGGATCCTACGAGAACACCGATGTCGGCAAGGTCGTTGGCCTGGCGTTCCTGGACGCCTATCGCCAGCTCGTCACCCAGATGGGCGGCATGAACGCGAACGTCGAGGCCAGTGCGCCGCGCCAGTCGTTCGTTGCCCGCGCCACGACGGAAATGAAGCGCTCGCCATCCAGTCACTCATCCACGATCCGCAAACTTGATGCCGGCATGATGGTGTACCCGACCGGCGGCAAGGAAGACATGTGGTGGGAAGTCGAGGATGAAAACGGTAATACCGGCTGGGTCCTCAACGACAAGCTCGAACCCAAACGCTAATCGGCATCCGACCAGCAAATCGAACACATGGCCATTCCGGGCAACCGGGATGGCCTTTTGCTTGATGGCAGCCAGGAATTGCGCGGGCTCGTTGAAATACCGACCCATAATCCCCGCCAGTTGGCTCAGGCGGCCGCTTTTGCCATACTCACGCGGTTGTATCGCCTGCGTGGCGGCTCGAACCCAGGTTCGTTCCATCAGGGCTTCACCCCTTCGTATCATCCAATCGAAACATCTTATTGACTGGTCTTCAGTCCGGGGAGCGCGTTCATGCTTGAGCAGTATGGTTTGTGGCTGGCGCTGGGTTGCGCAGTGCTGGCGATCTTGTACGGAATCGTTTCGGCACGCTGGATCATTGCCCAGCCGGCCGGTAACGAGCGCATGCAGCAGATTGCTGCGGCCATCCAGGAAGGCGCACGCGCCTACCTCAACCGCCAGTACATGACGATCGGCGTCGCCGGCATCGTGCTGTTCGTGCTGATCGGATTCTTCCTCAACTGGCACACCGCCGGCGGCTTCCTGATCGGCGCGGTGCTCTCCGGCGCTGCCGGCTACATCGGCATGAACGTCTCGGTCCGCGCCAACGTGCGCACCGCCGAAGCCGCGCGTCGCGGCATCGGTCCGGCGATGGACGTCGCGTTCCGCGGCGGCGCCATCACCGGCATGCTGGTCGTGGGCCTCGGCCTGCTCGGCGTCGCAGGTTATTTCATGGTGCTCGAACACATGGGCGTCACCGGCGAGCCTGCACTGCACGCCATGGTTGGCCTCGCGTTCGGCTCCTCGCTGATCTCGATCTTCGCGCGCCTCGGCGGCGGCATCTTCACCAAGGGTGCGGACGTCGGCGCTGATCTGGTCGGCAAGGTCGAAGCTGGAATCCCGGAAGATGACCCCCGCAACCCGGCCGTGATCGCGGACAACGTCGGCGACAACGTCGGTGATTGCGCCGGCATGGCGGCCGACCTGTTCGAAACCTACGCAGTCACCGTGATTGCAACGATGCTGCTGGCTGGCCTGACCTTCACGGGCAATACCAATGCCGTGTTGTATCCGCTGGTGCTCGGCGCAGTCTCGATTGTCGCCTCGATCATCGCCACGTTCTTCGTCAAGGTGAAGGAAGGCGGCTCGATCATGGGCGCGCTGTACAAGGGCGTGATCGTCTCGGCCGTGTTGTCGGCATTCGCGTTCTGGTTCGTCACCGGCAACCTGTTGCCGGACGGCCTGACCACCGGCGATGGCCTGGTGATCTCCAGCCACGCGCTGTTCCATTGCTCGCTGATCGGCCTCGTGCTGACTGGCCTGATCGTGTGGATCACCGAGTTCTACACCGGCACCCAGTTCAGCCCGGTGCGCCACATCGCGCAGGCTTCGACCACTGGACACGGCACCAACATCATCGCCGGCCTCGGCATCTCGATGAAGTCCACGGCACTGCCGGTGATCGTGATCTGTGCGGCGATCTGGGGTGCGTTCGCACTCGGTGGCCTGTACGGCATCGCGATTGCCGCAACGGCCATGTTGTCAATGGCCGGCATGATCGTTGCTCTCGACGCCTACGGCCCGATCACCGACAACGCTGGCGGCATTGCCGAGATGGCCGAGTTGCCGCCGGAAGTACGCAACGTCACCGATCCGCTCGACGCAGTCGGCAACACCACCAAGGCGGTCACCAAGGGCTATGCGATCGGCTCGGCGGCACTGGCAGCCCTCGTGCTGTTCGCCGATTACACGCATAACCTCAATACGCACTTCAACGGCGACATCAAATTCGATCTGTCGAATGTCTACGTGATCATCGGCCTGCTGATCGGCGGACTGATTCCGTTCCTGTTCGGCGCGATGGCCATGGAGGCCGTGGGCCGCGCAGCCGGGTCTGTCGTCGAGGAAGTGCGTCGCCAGTTCCGCGATATCCCGGGCATCATGCAAGGCACCGCCAAGCCCGATTACTCGCGCGCGGTGGACATGCTCACCAAGTCGGCGATCAAGGAAATGATCGTGCCTTCGCTGCTGCCGGTGCTGGTGCCGGTCGTGGTCGCATTCGGCTTCAAATGGCTCTCCGGTTCGGCCGAAGCCGGCGCGCAGGCGCTCGGCGGCGTGCTGATCGGCACCATCGTCACCGGCTTGTTCGTCGCCATTTCGATGACCACCGGCGGCGGCGCCTGGGACAACGCCAAGAAGTACATCGAAGACGGCAATTTTGGCGGCAAAGGTTCGGAAGCGCACAAGGCCGCCGTCACCGGCGACACCGTGGGCGACC
>JBDSVN010000092.1:0-4794 GCA_039927175.1 Lysobacteraceae bacterium
CGTTGCCGATATTGCTGACCAGCGATTTGCCTGGATGCAGGGTGTAACGTCCGGCGAGGAACAGGCTGACGTCCCATAGAACAGCCCACGACTGGTTGCGTCCCCGCGCCCGCCGCAGCAGGTACAACAACGAGCTACTGCCCCGGCTCAAGCAATACTCCGTCAGCAAGCGTTTCGATACGAGCATGCGGCGCAGCTTGTCTGCATCCGCATCGAACAACGTCCAGCGATCGGTCCAGGTCGCCCAGCCCCAGCAATCGCCTCCGCGCATGAAGAAATAATCCGGCAGCCCATCGATCGGCGGACTGTAGCCGTGGATCGAACCCACCTTGGGTTCGTTTTCGTAGCGATCCAGTGCTTCATTCATGTAGGCGAGGAAATGCGGCGACACAAGGATATCGTCCTCGACGACGATTACCCGCTTGGCATCCGCAACGACTCGGGTAACACCGCTGGTGATGGCGCGATACAAGCCTTGCTTCTCTGAAGCAGCATGAACTTCCACACTGGCAAATCCGCTGACACGGCCAGCGAGCGCAATGACCTTTTCGACCGCATCGCGCTCATCTTCTTTGCGTGGCCCATCGACGAACACGTGCAGGTCGGTATCGCCTGCTTCGGGATTCGCGGCCAGCGCCGCCAACGTGCGCGCGGTGTGCTCCGGTCGATTGAAGGCGAAGTACGCGATGGGCGCATGGGCATTCGGCATCGCCTACAACCCCAGCACGTTGCCGTCGCGGTACAGGATCGCGGTGCAACCCGGATGCTTGCTCACCGGCTGCGGACCGTGAAGTTCAAGCGAGCGGAATCCAAGTGCGCGTAGCGCAGTGACGCCAGGGCCATATTCTTCGCGCTGCGCGTCGTCGAGCACGACCACTCCCGTCTCCGAAAGCAGGCCCGGTGCAGCGACAAGACATTTATTCCTGTGCAGTCCATCGACGATCACGACATCGTAGGGTCCACTTCCCAACGCAGGCTGCACGTACACGTCGGCGCTGCTGCCGTCCGTGCGCAGCACCCGCGCGTTGCATTGGGTCGACACTTGCATTGCCCACGCGTCATCGTGCTCGACGGCGACCACCTCGCGGACGCGAACGTTCCACCACAACGTGCCCATGCCAGCGCCGAATTCGAGTACGCGCCACTCGCGTTGCACGCGATCGTCGAGAAGACGGATCGCCGGGTATGTGAACCAGGGTGTCGGGCGTCCATCGGTATCGCGCGCAACGCGCAACGCGCGGGTCTCGATCCAGCCGACCTGGACGAGATAGCCTGACGTTGCAGCTTCGATGCGCGCGAGCTGACGCCTGAACCAGAATCGCATACTCATAGAGAACCTCTTGATCCGGGCAGCAGGGCGCGGGTCTTCATCATGAACAGATCGCGCGTTTGCGTATAGAACGCATCGGCTGCATAAGTGGCGATCACCTGCGCGGCCAGCGTTGCGGCAGCAGCGCCGGCGATGCCGTAGCGCGGGATCAGCAGCAGGTTCAGGGCGATGTTCGTCATTGCGCCGATCACCGTGCGCCGCAACGCATGGCCGGTGCAGCGCCGCAACACCAGCCATGCCGAACTCAGCACACCAAGTGCGACAAACGGCGCCGCCAGCACTTGCAGCTGGAATGCCGTCGCGGCTTCGCGGAATGGTTCGCCGTACAATAGGACAACGATCGGCACGGCGAACAGGGAAAGGATGATTGCGAACACTGCGTGCAGGTAAAAGCCACTGCGCATGAGTGTTCCCAGGGTGCGATCGCACTGCGCCGGATCGATCGTCGACTGCCGGGTCAGCACCGGCAGTGCGGCACGCAACAGCAACGCCGGCAACACCAGTGGCACTTCGGCCAGAGTGACCACCGCGGAATAAAGCCCGACCTGCTTCGGTCCGAGCATTGCCGCGATCATGAACTGATCGATGCGCATATACACGAAGACCGCAATGCCGGCCATCAACAAGGGCATGCTGTCGCGCAGCAGCGCGAGTGCGCCGGGCAGGAATGTCGCATTGGCATCGGCTGAGTCGGTTGGCATGTTGCGCGATGCGATCGCCAACACGATCGAGCGCAACGCCCATTCCGCGACCAGCATCCACGCGAACACGATGACGCCTGCGCCGTAAAACGCAAGCGCAATTCGCGCAATTGCCGCCAGCGGAGATACCGCGATCGCCACCACCGCGACGCTCCTGCTGCGTTCGGCCGCAATCAGGCGCCACTCGGAAACATCGCCGACCTGGGCGAGCGGCAACAGGCACAACACCATCAGCAACGATGCAACATCGTATTGCCGCGCCGGCCCTGAAAACGAGAACAGCACCAGCAGCAGCGTGCCCATTGTCGCGCCGAGCAGGCGCAGGCGGCGCAGGATCACGAACGATCCTGCGCCTCCGCCCGTCACGTCCGATGCCAACTCGCGGGTGGCGATCTGTTCAAGACCGAGCGCTGCCGCCGTGGCGACGAGCGATGCGACGGCGATGGACAAAGACAGCTCGCCGAACATGGCCGGTCCGAGATGTCGTGCAACTGCGAACGTCGCCAGGATGCTGGCGATTCCCTGCACGATCTTGGCTACTGCGAGCCAACCTGCTTGCCGCAAGATCTGCGACGATGACAAAGACAAGAGTGACGACTTGACGACATTCATCCGGGCGACGGCTCACTGCTGTCGCGCTGATCAGGTTGCTCCATGCTGCCCAGCCAAGCGCGATGTGTGCTTGCGAGTCCTGCGCGCAATTGCGTGCGTGCTCGCCATCCCATCGCCGCGATACGCGAGCTGTCCAGCAACTTGCGCGGCGTGCCATCGGGCTTGCTCGCGTCGAAAAACAATTCGCCGCGATAACCGATGGCCTCGGCGATGGCGCGCGCGAGCTCGGCGATGCTGACCTCCTCGCCGGAGCCGATATTGACGATGCCATCGCCGTCGTACTGATGCATCAGAAGTAGTAACGCATCGGCCAGATCGTCCACGTACAGGAACTCACGCAATGGCCTGCCAGTTCCCCAGATCACGACTTCTGCGTCCCCGCGAACCTTTGCTTCGTGAATCTTTCGGATCAGGGCAGGTACGACGTGCGAGTTTTCTGCGTCGAAATTATCGCCGACCCCGTAGAGGTTAGTTGGCATCGCCGCGATCGCATCGAAGCCGTATTGCCTGCGATACGCCTGGCACATCTTCAAGCCAGCGATCTTGGCGATGGCGTACCACGCATTGGTCGGTTCCAGCGGGCCAGTCAGCAGGTACTCCTCCTTGATTGGCTGCGGGCAATCGCGCGGGTAGATGCATGATGAACCGAGGAACAGGAGTTTCTTCGCGCCGTGCTTCCATGCCGAGTGGATCACGTTGGTCTGGATCGCCAGGTTTTCACGGAGGAACTCGGCCGGGTACGTGTCATTGGCATGGATGCCGCCAACCTTGGCTGCGGCAAGAAACACGTATTCGGGTTGTTCGGTCGCGAAGAAATGCTCGACCTGCGCCTGGTCGGTGAGGTCGAGTTGCTGGTGCGTGCGCAGAATCAGATTGTGGGCGCCTACGGCTTGCAGCCGGCGCACGATCGCCGAACCCACCAAACCGCGATGGCCGGCAACCTGGATACGGGCGTTGATATCCATGCGCGGATTATTCGTGATGACTGGGCGCATGGAAACCGGCGCCGCTGACCAGCGCATCGCGCTGGGCGAGCTGGAGGTCGGACTGGGCCATCTCGCGCACCAATTCGGCAAACGTTGTTCGCGGAACCCAGCCGAGCTTCGCGCGCGCCTTGCCAGCATCGCCGAGCAGCGTTTCCACTTCCGCGGGGCGGTGGTAGCGCGGGTCGATCGCAACAATGCGTTGTCCGATCTTGGCCAACGAATCGCTCGCTACAGCGCTCACCAGCGCATGCTCTTCGGTGTCGCAGCCTTGCCACGCAAGCGTGATGCCGAGTTCGGTCGCGGCGGTATCGACAAACTCGCGCACTGAATGCTGCACGCCGGTGGCGATCACGAAGTCCTCGGCTTGCGGCTGCTGCAGCATCAGCCATTGCGCTTCGACAAAGTCGCGCGCGTGGCCCCAGTCGCGGCGCGCGTTGAGGTTTCCCAGGTACAGGCAATCCTGCAGTCCCAGATGGATGCGCGCCAGCGCACGGGTGATCTTGCGGGTAACGAAGGTCTCGCCGCGAATCGGCGACTCGTGGTTGAACAGGATGCCATTGCACGCGAACAGCCCGTAGGACTCGCGATAGTTCACCGTGATCCAGTAGGCGTACAACTTCGCAACGCCGTACGGCGAGCGCGGATAGAACGGCGTGGTTTCGCGCTGCGGCGTTTCCATCACCTTGCCGAACAGTTCCGATGTGGAGGCTTGGTAGAAACGGGTTTTGGATTCGAGTCCGAGAATGCGGATCGCCTCCAGCACCCGCAAAGTCCCCATCGCATCGGCGTTGGCAGTGTATTCGGGCGTCTCGAACGACACCTGCACATGGCTTTGCGCGCCGAGGTTGTAGATTTCGTCCGGCTGCACCTGCTGGATGATGCGGATCAGGTTGCTGGCGTCGGTCAGGTCGCCGTAATGCAACACGAAGCGTCGTCCGGTCTCGTGCGGGTCCTGGTACAGGTGATCGACACGCTCGGTGTTGAACGAGGACGCGCGGCGCTTGATGCCATGCACTTCGTACCCTTTTGCGAGCAGGAATTCGGCCAGGTAGGCGCCGTCCTGGCCGGTGATGCCGGTGATGAGTGCAGTTTTGGGCATGACGTGGGGAGGTCCAGGACGAAAGGTTGGCAGCTTTCGAAGATATCACTGCGGCCGACGGCGACC
>JBDSVN010000093.1:0-2779 GCA_039927175.1 Lysobacteraceae bacterium
GCGAACCTGCGCGGCATACCGGTAAAAACCTTCACGATTCCGATGCACGAAGTGGATCGCGCGATCGCCGACGACGAGGAAGCCGGCTTTGTAAAAATCAGTGTGGCTGGCGACACCGATCGGATCCTCGGGGCCACGATCGTCGCCAGTCATGCTGGCGAGATGATCAACGAGATCACCCTTGCAATGGTGACAGGCGTCGGGCTGCGCACGCTCGCGCGCGTCATCCATGCGTACCCGACCCAGGCAGAAGCGATCAAGATGGCCGCGGATGCCTACGAACGCGAGTGGCTGAGGCCGACGGCGCGAAGCCTCATGGCGGCGTGGCTGCGTTGGCGACGCAGATAACCGGGCGATTGCACTAGCGATGAAATGTCTTGGATGCCAGGAGGTCGATTTGATCAGGGTCGGCTGTTGTTGGGTACCAACGCGATACGAGTACCCAACTCATGGCGCATGAAATCATCGCGCTCATCTCGCACTACGGATTGCTGGTGGTTTTTCTCAGCGTGCTGGTCGACCAATTGGGTTTGCCGGTACCGGGGTTGGCGGTGTTGGTGGTGGCCGGCGCGCTGGCTGTTACTGGCCAGATGTCACTCCCGGCGATCTTTCTGGTGGCGCTGGTCGCATGTTTGCTCGCCGACTTCACGTGGTATGGCGCAGGACGTTACCTCGGTGCCCGGGTGCTGCGCATGTTGTGCCGCATTTCGTTGTCGCCCGATTCGTGCGTGAACCGATCGGAGCTGTCGTTTGAACGCTGGCGCGGCAAGATCCTGTTGGTGGCGAAGTTCATCCCGGGATTATCGATGGTCGCTCCGCCACTGGCAGGCGCGATGGGCTTGCGGCCGCGCGTGTTCCTGCTTTTCGACGGCCTCGGCTCGCTGCTCTGGGTCGGCGTGTGGGTGGGGCTCGGCTATGTATTTGCAGCGCAGATCGATGACTTGCTGACGAGCCTGACCTCTGCCGGCAAAGTCGCCATCGATCTGGTTCTAGGCGTGCTCGCGGTCTTCATTTTCATCAAGTGGTGGCACCGCCGACGGCTGCTGATCGAGTTGCGGATGCCGCGCATCACCGTCGCCGAATTGAAGCAATCGATCGAAGCAGGTCTGGCACCGCTGATCGTCGATGTGCGCTCGGCAGTATCCCGAAAGCTCGACCCGTGGATTGTCGACGGTGCGTTGCTGGCCGATCCTGCACATATCGAACAGGCTCTAGCTGGCATTCCGCTCGATCGTCCACTGGTGATCTATTGCAACTGCCCCAACGAGGCGACGTCCGCCCGCGCGGCGAAAAGGCTGATCGCGCATGGCTACCGTGATGTTCAACCATTGCGAGGCGGATTGGCTGAGTGGAAGAAAAAGGAGTCCCCGATCCAGCGCCTGTCCGTTGCCAGCTGAGCCCGCTTTGCGAAGGCCCTGCTTGCCATCCCAGACTTCATGTGCGCGGCGTGCATGTAGTTGCCATGCTCTTGATCAGGAACTCCAGTGGACACTGTCCAAATACGCTGGTCTGCTCACTCCCGACTCCGCTCGATCTTCGGGATGTTGCCAGGCATACGTGGCAACGATCATGAATCGTTGCAGACACACTCCAATCGGAATCCGGTCACAGTGGTACCAAGTTGACATGGGTCAACGCCCAATCGTGCCAGACGCCCATGCTCTAACAAGGAGTGCAGAAAATGTGCACATGATCGAGCCAGACAAATCAAAGCGAGAATTTGGATGAGATTCTTGGCGCAGCCACAATCCATTCGCCGCATCAGCACGCAGTGCTCGTGCTAACCAGATCAGCGAGGAACGCACCCATGAACAAGCCCTGGCTTTCGCTGTATCCAGCCGGAGTGCCGGCCGAAATCGATACCGACAAGTTCGCATCGCTGAAGGACGTGCTCGCCGCGAGTTGCACGCGCTTCGCCGACTTGCCTGCGTATGGATCGATGGACGCCGTGTTGACGTTCCGGCAACTCAATGATGCCAGCCGCGCATTCGCGGTGTGGTTGCAGAAGGTCGCCAAGCTGCAACGCGGCGATCGCGTCGCCTTGATGATGCCCAACCTTTTGCAGTATCCGGTGGCGTTGTTCGGCACGTTGCGTGCGGGCATGGTGGTAGTCAACGTCAACCCGCTCTACACGCCGCGCGAACTCGAATATCAACTCAAGGATTCAGGTGCCACCGCCATCGTGGTGCTGGAGAATTTTGCACACTCGCTGGAACAGGTGATCGCCGCCACTGGCGTGCGCACCATCGTCACCACGCAGGTGGGCGATCTGCTGTCGCCACTCAAGCGCCTGCTCACCAACGCCGTGGTCAAGCATGTGAAGAAGATGGTGCCGCCTTGGCGGCTGACGGGCGCGGTGACCTTCAACAGCGTGCTGGCCGCAGGTCGCGCGCAAACACTTGACGAGGTCGCGCTCAATCACGACGACCTCGCCTTCCTGCAATACACCGGCGGCACCACCGGCGTCGCCAAGGGCGCAATGCTCACCCACGGCAACATGGTGGCCAATGTGTTGCAGGTGGGTGCGTGGATGCTGCCCAATCTGAAGGACGGCGAGGAAGTCCTGATCCTTCCGCTACCGCTATATCACGTGTTTGCGCTGACTGCCGCGCTATCGTTCATGGCGATTGGCGCGCAAGCATTGCTGATTGCCAACCCGCGCGACATGCCGGCTTTCCTCAAGGTGCTCAAGCATTCGCGCTTCACCGCGATCATCGGCGTAAATACGTTGTTTCGTGGACTGCTCGATGCGCCAGGTTTCGCCGAAGTCGATCTAAGC
>JBDSVN010000094.1:0-7320 GCA_039927175.1 Lysobacteraceae bacterium
GCTGATTCGACGACGTTCACTGCCGGCATCGACTGGCATCCTGCCAAGCGCTGGCAACTCGGATTGACGCTCAATCAATCCCATGACAACCAGCAATTTCGCGATTCGTTCGGCAAAACCAGCGGCAATGCCACTGGCGCGATTGCGGTGGCAAGTTGGGACGCGAACGATCATTTCGTGCTGAACGGCTACCTCGGCATGGCGCGCGGCCAGCAGGACATCCTGCGAGTGGTGAGCTTCATCGACAACAGCACGCCAGTTGCCGAAACCGCATCACCGAACGTGCGCAGAACCCTCGGCGGCCTCGCACTTGACGCGAGCTTCCCGCATGGTGCACTCGAATGGCGCGGTTCTGTTGGTTTCGATGCGGCACGCACCACCATCGACAGTTATACCGAAAGTGGCGGCTCGGGCTTTGACCTGATCGTTCCGCAGCGGGAAACATCCACGAATCGCGGCCGCATCGATGTCGCACTTGCAGCTACGTTTTCACAAGCATGGGGCGTATGGCAGCCGGAATTGCGAGTTGGCCTGCGCCACGAATTCGCCAACGATGCGCGCATCGGCAGCGTACGTTTCGTCGATGACACCAATCGCACCGTGGTGCGCTTCGACACCGGCGCGCCGGATCGCGACTGGGTTCAGGCCGGCATCTCCACAGCCTTCACCCTCCCCCACGGCAACTCGGCGTTCATCGCACTCGGCCGCGAGCTCGGGCACAGCACCTCGACAGCGACGACGTACGCCATCGGCTGGCGCATTGAACTGTAGGCAGACCACGCGGAATTCGCTTTTATTGACTATTGGTCCGGCCGCGTTGTCCGAACGTGCGAGTACTCATCTACAGAATGATGATGTCTGCTATCTGCCAGGAGCGGACATAGCATCCCGCGGCCAGACGTCCAACAGCTGCCGCTCGCGTTTCGATGCAGCCGCTGACAACAACGCGAGACAAACCGAAAGCCGGATCCAATGTGTCCAACCGTACATCGCCGGCTTGCATTTGCGAGTAAGGTGCTTCAAGTGCGATCGCGGCTTCGCACAGTCGTGGCTTGGAACCGTCAGTAATTCTTGCGTCTTCCGACATCGGGCCCGCTCCCTTGTGCCGGTCGTTGGAAAACCAACGCCAACAGGGAAAAGCCGTGCGACTGACCGATACTGCGTCGCCAATCGCTGCCAACCAACTGCTCATGCACATGCCGAAATCCGATCGGCAACACCTGATTGAGCGGTGCGACGAAGTCGATCTCATGCAATCGGACGTATTGTGCGAGCGTGGCGACCGCATCAACCACGTTTACTTCCCCATCGATTGTTCCATCTCCATGACGACACCCGCAGGCCCAAACGGGGGCTTTGAACTCAGCATGGTTGGCGCGGAAGGCATGCAAGGGATAACGCTGGTATTGGGTATCCACGTGGCACCCCAGCGGGGACTCGTCCAGAGCTCTGGATCGGCATTACGAATGACGACCGCTGCGTTCCGAAGCGAACTAGCGAGCAGTAGGACATTGCCTCGCCTGCTCGATCGGTATCTCTATGTCCTGATGTCGCAAATGGCTCAGGCGGGCATCTGCGCGCAATTCCATCCTGTGGAAGCACGCCTGGCGCGTTGTCTGCTCGTGAGCTGCGCTAATACAATCAGCGAAGAAATCCACCTGACGCATGAGCTCTTGGGCTTTGTGCTCGGGGCACGGCGCGAAAGCATCACCGAAGCGGCTGGTGCACTGCAAGAGAAATTGTTGATCCGCTATGCACGCGGATCCATAGTCATTCTTGACCGGGAAGGCCTCGAAGCTGCGTCGTGCTCCTGCTATGACGCGGATCGCACGAGCTATGCGGCGATGTTTGGATAGGAGATGTAGCAGATAGGGCTGTCCAGCTTTGTCGAGCTGACGATGCCAATGGGGCTGCTCCAATCTTATCGAGTTCGAAATGTCACCGCGATGTACGCCATACGAAACAAAGCGGTTCACCTGAAAAACAGCTTGCTGTGAAATTGCTGGTCGGAAGCAACAGCCGGCGACTTCAGCACTGTCCAGACAAGCGCGCGACGAAGTCCGCGTTGGGCTCACCTTTAGCAAAGAGCCATCCTTGCGCGTGTTGGCAACCCATTTCACGCAATGCCGCTTCCTGGGACGCGTGCTCCACGCCTTCCACAATGACACCCATTTCCAAGGCACGCGCAAGACCCAGGACGGCGGCGACGATCGCCTGTGCATGGGGATCGGCCGGCAGGTGATCGATTAAGCTCTTGTCGATCTTCAACATGTCCACCGGGAAGCGTTGCAGATACGCCAGGGACGAATATCCAGTGCCAAAATCATCCACTGCAAGGCTCACCCCGAGCGCCTTGAGCGCGTGCAGCGTATCGAGCGCGTCTTGGGCACGGCTCATCAAAGTGGTCTCGGTGATTTCCAGGCACAGGCGCTGCGCCGGAAATCCGGTTTCGCGTAGTACTTCGGTGACCATTGCCACCAGTCCTGGTTGTTCGAACTGGCGTGCCGACAGGTTCACCGCGAGCCCGGGCTGGCGGCCATCGGAACGCGCCGGCCAGTGGTTTGCGTCGGTGCAGCCCTGCTGCAAGACCGTTTTTCCGATCGGTACGATCAGACCCGAGGTTTCAGCGACATCGATGAACTCGAACGCCGAGCGCAAGACACCGTCGGCATCGCGCCAGCGCAACAGAGCCTCGGCAGCAATCACGCTATGGTCGGCCAGGTCGATCACCGGCTGATACACGACCACCAGCGAATTGTTGCGCATCGCTTCGCGCAAGCCGTATTCGATCTGCAACCGATCCAGCAAACCGCGATGCAGTTCCGGATCAAAGATCTCGCAGCGGTTGCGGCCCAATTGCTGGGCTTGTTTGCTGGCCATATCCGCATCGCGAAGCAGAGTCTCGGCGGTGCTCGCAGTTTCTCCCTGGTTGAATGCAATCCCGATGCTGGCGCTGACCGAGAAGTCCAAGTCGTCGATGTGCAGCGGTTGCTCCAGTGCTTCCAGGATCTGTTCGGCTTGCTGCGTGGCCTGCCATTCGTGAGCTAGGCGTGGCAAGAGCACCGCGAAACAATCGCTTTCCACACGCGCAATGACTGCCTCATCTGGTGTCGCTGCGATAATGCGCTCGCCGATTTCCATGAGCGTGACATCGCCACCCATCTCGCCGACCCTTTCGTTGACACTGTTGAAACGATCGATGCTGACGAACAGTAGCGATGCCAGGCGCGGCCGTTTGCGTTGGCGGCGAAGAAGGTCATTGATGGCCGCATAGAACCACGTCCGGTTCGCCAGCCCGGTTGTCGGATCGTGGAGCTCCAGATACACAACGCGTGCCTCGGCGATCGTTCGGCGTTCGATCTCCAGCGCCAACGCCACGAAATCGCGCATCTGATCCGCAAAGGCGAGTTCGTCACGCCGCCACACGCGAACATCGCCCACGTGTTCGAGATGGACGGCTCCGTAGAGTTCGTCGCCGACGCGAACCGGCGATTCGATCAGCGACTCAATATGGCGTCCGAGCATATATAGCCACAGGGGCGAGCCCACCTCCGAGGCAATCGACTCGCAAGTTCGGATCACGCGTGACGTGGGTGGCCCCATGCCCGGGACGACGCCCACCTCCAGCAATTGCCGGTCGAATCCGGACGGGTTGTGCACGTTGGTCGCAAGCTCGTACGAATGCACGCAGCGCATGCCGCCACCGGATTCGCACTTCCAGACTTTAACGCACTCCACGCTTAGCACATGCGCTGCAGTTTCGGTGATCGCTGACAGGGCGGACTGCAGTCCTTCACCTGATCGCCACAGTCGCTGCGCCAGTTGCGCGAGCGCGCGCGATTGCCTCCGTATCCGCGCATCACGGCCTTGACCTTCAACAGCAACTTTAGGAGCGGACATGCAGCCACCTCCCTAAGCAAATGCGGCGATCCAACGGCCCAATCTTTGCACAAATCAAAGCTGGCGGGCGCATTCTGCTGCTTCAGCAGAGCCGGCTATGCGTTATCTCGATGCCTTGCCAGGCTACCCGAGAGCAGCAATTCGCGAATGTCTGAAAGGGGTCGCAGCGAGCCAGTCAACAGCGACGCACCTGAGCATCCTCGACTGGAGCCTGCGACTGTAACCACGCGGACGGCGTGGACGGCCCGGCGCGTATAATCGACCATCGGAAGCGGCATGCCGCCGCAGTGGACATCGCCATGTCGCAGCAGATGATGAAAGCGCTGGTCAAGCGCAAGCCCGAGGAAGGCATCTGGATGGAGCAGGTGCCAATCCCCAAAGTCGGCCCGAACGAGGTGCTGATCAAGCTCGAAAAAACCGCGATCTGCGGCACCGACCTGCACATCTACAAGTGGGATGCGTGGAGCCAGCGCACGATCAAGCCTGGGCTGGTGATCGGCCACGAATTCGTCGGCCGCATCGTCGAGATTGGCCCAGGCGTCACCGGCTACACGCTCGGCCAGCGCGTGTCGGCCGAAGGCCACATCGTCTGCGGCCATTGCCGCAACTGCCGCGCCGGCAAGCAGCACCTGTGTCCGAACACGATCGGCATTGGCGTGAATCGTAATGGCGCATTCGCCGAATACATCGTGATGCCCGCCACCAACCTGTGGCCGATCCCGGATCAGATTCCTTCCGAGCTCGCTGCGTTCTTCGATCCGTTCGGCAACGCAGCCCACTGCGCGCTGGAGTTCGACGTGATCGGCGAGGACGTGCTGATCACCGGCGCCGGCCCGATCGGCATCATCGCCGCCGGCATCTGCAAGCACATCGGCGCTCGCAATGTGGTGGTCACCGACGTCAACGATTACCGCCTCAAGCTCGCCGCCGACATGGGCGCGACGCGGGTGGTGAACGTGTCCAAGCAATCGCTGAAAGACACGATGGCCGAACTGCACATGGAAGGTTTCGACGTCGCGCTGGAGATGAGCGGCAACCCGCATGCGTTCAACGACATGCTCGACGCGATGTACAACGGCGGCAAGGTGGCACTGCTCGGAATTCTTCCGAATGGAGCAGGCATCGACTGGGACAAGGTGATCTTCAAGGGCCTCACGTTGCAAGGCATCTACGGCCGGCGCATGTACGAGACCTGGTACAAGATGACCCAACTCGTACTGACTGGTTTCCCGTTGCAGAAAGTGTTGACGCATCAGGTGGCGATCGATGATTTCCAGCGTGGCTTCGACCTGATGGCGTCGGGCAATTGCGGCAAAGTCGTGTGCAGCTGGAATTGATGCAATGAGCCTGACCCAACGCTACGCCGACGAACTCGAATCCATCCGCGCGCAAGGACTGTTCAAGTCCGAGCGGGTGATCGCCTCGCCGCAATCGGCCGAGATCACACTCGCCGATGGCCGCAAGGTGCTCAACTTCTGCGCCAACAATTACCTCGGCCTCGCCGATCATCCGGATATCATCGCCGCCGCGAAAGCTGCGCTCGACAGCCATGGTTTCGGCATGGCGTCGGTTCGTTTCATCTGCGGTACCCAGGATTTGCACAAGCAACTCGAAGCCACCATCGCGACGTTCTTCGGCAAGCAAGACACGATCCTTTACGCCGCTTGCTTCGACGCCAACGGCGGCCTCTACGAGCCGTTGTTGCAGGAGGACGACGCGATCATCTCCGACGCACTCAACCACGCCTCGATCATCGATGGCGTGCGCCTGTGCAAGGCCAAACGCTTCCGTTACGCGAACTGCGATATGGCCGATCTGGAAACGCAGTTGCAGGCTGCCGACGCAGCCGGTGCGCGCACCAAGTTGATTTCCACCGACGGCGTGTTCTCGATGGACGGCTTCATCGCCCCGCTCGATCAGATCACCGCACTGGCCGCGAAGTACAACGCGCTGGTGCACATCGATGAATGCCATGCCACCGGTTTCCTCGGCGCGACCGGTCGTGGTTCTGCCGAAGTGAAAGGCTGCCTCGACAAGATCGACATCATCACCGGCACGCTCGGCAAGGCGATGGGCGGCGCGCTCGGTGGGTTCACCACCGGCAAGCGCGAAGTGGTCGAAATGCTGCGCCAGCGCTCACGCCCGTATCTGTTCTCCAACTCGCTGCCACCGCATGTCGCAGCCGCTGGCACCAAGGCATTCGACATGCTCGCCTCGGCTGGCGATTTGCGCGAAAAACTCGTCGAGAATACGCGCTATTTCCGCGAACGGATGACCGCGACCGGATTTGATGTGAAGCCTGGTGTGCATCCGATCAGTCCGGTGATGTTGTACGACGCGCCACTCGCGCAACAATTTGCGCAACGACTGCTGGAGGAAGGCATCTACGCGATCGGTTTCTTCTTTCCCGTGGTCGCAAAAGGCCAAGCCCGCATCCGCACCCAGATCAGCGCCGCCCACACCCGCGAACACCTCGATCGCTGCATCGACGCATTCACCCGCATCGGCCGCGAACTCGGCGTCATCAAGAACTGACGCGCATGGACGCATTCGGGCAGGCGTTGCTGCCGCTGCCTGAAGTGCCGATTGCGGTCGGTTTCAGCGGTGGCCTCGATTCAACCGTGTTGCTGCATGTGCTTGCGGCATCGACGTCCGCAAGAGCGCAAGGCTTGCGCGCAATCCATGTGCATCACGGGCTGCACCCGGATGCCGATGCCTGGGCGATTCATTGCGAACATATCTGCACCGAACTCGATGTGCCGCTGCAAATCCTGCACGTACAGGTCGATCACGCTGCAGGGCGTGGCCCCGAAGCCGCGGCCCGGGCTGCTCGACTGCAAGCTTTCCACGCGACGTTGCGCGACGGCGAAGTGCTTGCGCTTGCACACCACCGCGACGACCAGTCCGAAACCATTTTGTTACGCTTGATGCGCGGCGCAGGCGGCGACGGACTGACGGCGATGCGTCGGCGTTCGCGTCTTGGCACATTGCATCTGTGGCGTCCGCTGCTCGAATTACCACGCGATGCGCTGCGCGACTACGCAATAAGCCATGCATTGCGCTGGATCGAGGATCCGTCGAACAGCGAGACGCATTTCGATCGTAATTTCATCCGCCATCGCGTGATCCCGTTGTTGTCGGAACGCTGGCCGCAGGCTTCGCGCAATCTGGCGCGCAGCGCCGGCTTGCTCGCGGAGCAATCGCAGGTGCTGGCTGCGGCATCCGATGCACTGCTTGATTCGTTGCTCCTTTCCGACAACACACTTTCCTTGCCTGGCTTGCTCGCGCAATCGCGCATGCAACGCGCCCGATTGCTGCGTGCATGGTTGCGTCGCCTGGATTTTCCAACGCCGACCGCGATGATCCTCGCAGCGATTGAGCGCGACTTGCTGCCGGCACGCGACGATGGCGATGCCTGCG
>JBDSVN010000095.1:0-4715 GCA_039927175.1 Lysobacteraceae bacterium
TGCCAGTAGAAACTGCCCTTGGTCACTCCAAGCCGGCGCGCCAACGGCTCGACGCCAACCGCCGCCAGTCCTTGCTCGCCAAGCTGATCCAGCGCGGCCTGCGCCCAGTCGGCGGCGCTCAGGCGCGCGGGTCGATCACTGCGAGCTGTCGTGTCATTGTTCATCTGCACAGTGTATCCATACGGTCGAGGTTGAAACAGAATGCTTGCAAGGCCGAATGCAGCTCAATCCCCGATCTGGTTGCGTACCAATTCAATGCAGACCATACTACAGCGTATGGTGTTTGAATAGTCACGTTTCCCGTGATTGGACGTACCGTGCAGGCATGCGTTGTTGCGCATTTTCGCCGAGTTGCCGGCACCACGCGCCAATCCATTGACGGAGTCTGTCATGAGTCTCATCGCCCCGTTCCTGATTCTCCTGCTGGTCGGGTTTGCGTCCGCATATCACCGGCTTTCGTTGCTGGTCTGGACATTGCTTTCCACTGTCGGACTCGCCGCCTGCCTGGTGCTTGAAGCCAATACAACGGCCATCATCGTCGCTGCAGTCATACTTGCACTGGTCGCATTGCCTTTGCTGATTCCGGCCATTCGGTTGCCGCTGATCACGCGTCCGCTGCTGGGTTTCTACACGAAAATCCTGCCGCCATTGTCGGAGACCGAACGC
This sequence comes from Lysobacteraceae bacterium, assembly GCA_039927175.1. Lineage (GTDB taxonomy): Bacteria > Pseudomonadota > Gammaproteobacteria > Xanthomonadales > Xanthomonadaceae > SZAS-103. The sequence goes on from JBDSVN010000095.1 coordinate 667, forward strand.
ACTGCGCTGGAAGCCGGCACGGTCGGGTTTGAGGGTGAGTTGTTTTCCGGCAAACCACAATGGAAGGCACTGCTCGACCAGCCCAAACCCGAGCTCAGCGCCGAGGAACAAGCCTTTCTCGACGGCCCCTGCGAAGAGCTGTGCAGGATGACGAACGACTGGGACATCACCCACGTCCGTGCCGACTTGTCGCCGGAAATCTGGGACTTCGTCAAGAAAAACAGGTTCTTCGGCATGATCATCCCGAAGCAATACGGCGGCCTCGGATTCTCCGCACTCGCCAATCACAAGGTCATCGAGAAACTCGCGTCGATTTCCAGCACGCTCAGCTCGACCGTCGGCGTGCCCAACTCGCTCGGCCCCGGCGAACTGCTGATGCACTACGGCACCGAGGAACAGAAGGATTACTACCTGCCGCGCCTCGCCGATGGCCGCGAAGTGCCCTGCTTCGGATTGACCGGACCGTTTGCCGGCTCGGATGCCACCTCGATTCCCGACTACGGCATCGTCTGCAAGCAAGCGTGGAACGGCGCGAATGTCATCGGCATCCGGCTGAACTTCGACAAGCGCTACATCACCCTGGCGCCGGTCGCGACAATCATCGGCCTCGCCTTCCGCATGTACGACCCGGAAGGATTGATCGGCGACAAGAAGGATCTCGGCATCAGCCTCGCGCTGATTCCGCGCGACACCCCCGGCATTGACATTGGCCGCCGCCATTTCCCGCTCAACATCCCGTTCCAGAACGGCCCGATTCACGGCAAGGATGTGTTCGTGCCGCTGTCGGTGCTGATCGGTGGCGAGGAATATGCCGGCAAGGGCTGGCAGATGCTGGTGGAAGTGCTCTCGATTGGTCGCTCGATTACATTGCCTTCAACCTCCAGCGGCGCGACGCGGATGGCAGCGGTCGTCACCGGTGCGTATGCGCGCATTCGCAAGCAATTCGGCTTGTCGATCGGCCGCTTTGAAGGCGTCGAGGAAGCGCTCGCGCGGATTGCCGGCAATACCTACGCGATAACGGCGCTGGCACAGGCCACCGCTGCGGCGGTGACGCGCGGCGAGAATCCGGCGGTGCCGTCCACCATTGCCAAATACCACTGCACCACGATGGGTCGCGAAGTGGTGCAGGACGCGATGGATATCCACGGCGGCAAGGGCATCATCCTCGGCCCACGCAATTATCTCGGGCGCGGCTGGCAGGCGGCACCAATCGGTATCACCGTCGAGGGTGCGAACATCATGACCCGCAGCCTGATGATCTTCGGACAAGGCGCGATCCTCTGCCATCCGTGGGTACTCAAGGAAATGAAGGCCGCCGGCCTTGTTGACCCGCAACAACGACTGCGCGAATTCGATCGCAATCTGTTCGGCCACATTGGCTTCGCAATCTCCAATGCGGTGCGTAGCTTCTGGTTCGGCCTGACCGCAGCGCAGATCGGCAAGGCACCTGGCGATACCTATACGCGTCGTTATTTCCGAAAGCTCAACCGTTATTCGGCAACGCTCGCGTTGATGGCCGATACCTCGATGCTGTTGCTCGGCGGCAAGCTCAAGTTCAAGGAAAAACTCTCCGCGCGGCTCGGTGACGTACTCAGCCAGCTCTACATCGTCAGCAGCATGCTCAAGCGTTACCAGGATGAAGGCCAGCCGGTTTCCGACCAGCCGCTACTGGCTTGGGCCTTCCATGATTCCGTGCACAAGATGGAAGTTGCGTTGTCTGGCGCATTGCGCAATTTCCCGGTGCGTCCGGTTGGCTGGCTATTGTGGATATTGGTGTTCCCGTGGGGGCGCCGCGCGCAGGCGCCATCGGATCGGCTTGGCCATCGTGCAGCTGCGTTGTTGATGTCGCCATCGGATGCGCGCGATCGTCTCGCCAACGGCATCTTCCTCACGCCCTGCGCGAATAATCCGGCCGGACGCATCAACAGCTATCTTGCCAAGGTCGTGCTGGCCGAGCCGGTCGAACGCAAGTTCTGGAAGGCGCTCAAGAACAGCGACATCGAGGCACTCGACTTCCCGGCGCAACTCGCTGAAGGCGTCGCCGAAGGCTGGATCACCGCAGCGGAAAGAACCCAGCTCGAAGAATTGCGCGTGATGACGCTCGACGCGATTTCGGTGGACGATTTCGATCCACGCGACCTGGTCGCGGCATCCAGCCAGACTGCGCATTCGGTGGAACGCGCTGCGTGACAAACATCAACCGTTGTCGCCGGTATCGGGCAACGGTTGGTCATCCGCGATGACCTCTGGCGTCAATTCGGGCGAGTGTGCCGCGCGCCAGCCGAACCATCCCGACAAGCCGGCTGCGCCCATCGAGAGCAAGGCGAAGCCGACCGCGCCGACCCCAACACCGCCCAGCGCCTTCATCGACAACGACACCACCACGTCACCAAAGCGCCAGCCGGCGGTGTCGATCACGTTCTTGCCCTTGTAGCGTGCTTCGCGTTCCGCGCGCGCATACAGACTGTCGGATGCCGGCTTGCCGATTCCGTACGTGCTGCCGCGCGTGATCACCAGCATCGGAATCACCATCGGCGCGCCGATGACCACGGTTTCCAGCAGGACGGCAAGCTTGATCGCCGCGTCGGCGATGATCGCGGCGACCACGCCGAAGCGCGCCATCAGCAGCCGCGTGACGCCAATCTGCAGGATCAATTGCAAGGTGTTGGTTGCAAGATCGATATGCGCGTACAAGGTCTTGCGTGCTTCGTTGGTCGCCGCAGCGTGCGCCACCACATCGGCGGTGAGCACGTAGGCGACGGTTCCAACCGCATCGCCGAGCAACATCAGCGCGATCATGTTGCGCAGGAACGGCGAACTGAAAACCTGCCGCAGCCCGGCCCAGACGCTTCCGCCGATCGCCTCGCCCTGCTCCAGTTCGTGCTTGCGGTGGCGATTCGGAAAACGTCGCGACCATGCCGACAGCCGCCAGGTGCAAACGATCGCGAGCGAGAGCAGTGCGATTGCGGCCAGCAACAAGTCGAAGATCGACAGCAGGCCGGCCATGATCGGCCCGACGATCGCACCCAGCGTGCCGCCGACTGCGATCATCGGAAACAACCGTCGCGCCTGCCCGCTGTCGAACAGGTCGGCCATGAAACTCCAGAACACGGAGACCACGAACAGGCTGAAGACGCTCAGCCAGACATAGAACACGATACCCAGCGTGCGCACGCCGATCCGTGACTGCTCCGCGAACGCCGGCAGGAATGCCAGCAGGCAGACGATAAAGAACAGATAGACAAAAGGTATGAATTTTTCGCGCGGGTAACGCGCCACCAGCGCGCCGAACAACGGCACCATCGCCAGCGTGACGATGAAGGTACCGACCCAGAATTGCCACAGGTTGGTCGAACCAACCGCAGCGCTGAACTGATCGCGCACCGGCCGCAGCAGATAGTAGGAAGCGAGTACGCAGAAGAACTGCACGAATGCCAGCAATTGCGCCGGACGCTCGTGCGCACTCGCGCCAGTGAGCATCGCCCACAGCGGATTCGGCTCAGCTGGAGCTGCGTGATCGGACATCGCAATGGCTGCAGTGGTGCGGCATGCAAGTGCAGCTTAGCCGACGACCGGTCATCGTGCCGCATGGAATCGCCACATTCCACGAATGGTTTCCCTATTGGAATGTTTGCTCTAGCCCGCGCGCCTAGCCTCGGGTCATCACCTTGCAAGTGGATGACTTCGTGTACGACTACATTATCGTGGGAGCCGGCTCGGCCGGTTGCGTACTCGCCAATCGTCTTTCCGAAGACCCCGCGGTCAAGGTGCTGCTGCTCGAGGCTGGCCCGCGCGATTGGCATCCATTCATCCACATGCCCGCTGGTCTTGCCAAACTGGTCGGCAAGAAAGGTATCAACTGGAATTACAACACCGCACCGCAGCCGCAACTCAATGGCCGTAATTTGTGGTGGCCGCGCGGCAAGGTGCTGGGCGGATCGAGTTCGATCAATGCGATGTGCTACATCCGCGGGGTAAAGGGCGACTACGACGATTGGGCGCGCAAGTCGGCTGATCCTCGCTGGGCATGGGATCAGGTGCGCGACGTT
>JBDSVN010000096.1:0-3254 GCA_039927175.1 Lysobacteraceae bacterium
GGCGCCGCGCCGGCAGCGGCCAGCGCCTTCGACACGCGCTCTTCGGCGAGGCTCTCGCGATAGCCGGAGTCGGTGAGCAGTTCGTCCTCGATCACCCGGCGCACGCCGGCGGGCTGGTCGGCGAGGGCGCGTTCGTAGAATTCGGAAAGGATGGTGTCGCGCGATCCGGCCAGCAGGTCGGCGGAAATCTCGCTGCGGCCTTGCGATTGGCGAACTGTGTTGAGTTCGCGGCAAACCAGGCTCAGCAGCGAAGGTTCGATCTCCGCATTAACCAGTTCCGAACCACCAGCGACGAAGCGTACGATCGACTCGGCCACTTCCTGCGACACCAGTCGGCCGCCCGGTTTCACCACCGCGCTCAACGCCTGCACGCCGTTCATGCGCGCCAGCCGCATCCGGTTCTGGGTGATCGACGGCATGATCGTTTTCACGCCTTCCAGGTGCGCAAGATAATCCTCGCGCAGCGCGATCAACACACGGTAATCGGCACGCGCGAAATCGAATTGCTCCGCTGCGGCATCGTCGAATTCGATGCGCGCTTCCAGCGCTGCAGGCGGGCGGTTTTCGACAAGATCCGCAAGGTCTGAGAGGAACTCTTTCGCACGCAGGCGACCAGCGTCGTCAGCCTGCCCGAGGGTGAAGATTTCTTCGAACTGATCGAAGATCAACAACGGCATCAGGGTGTGGCCTTCCGCATCGCGCAGCAGGTCGCCACGATGGTGCAGGAATTCCCACAGTGATTCGCCTTCGATCGCGCTGCCTGCCTGGCTCCAGTAACCCGCGGCACTGGATGCCTTGAAGATCGCCTGCTTGATTTGTTCCGAAGGTGCTGGCGACGTGGGTGCGTAGTCGATGCGCACATACACCGGACAGAAACCTTCGGCGCGCAAGCGTGGCACGATGCCGGCGCGCAATAACGATGTCTTGCCGAGGCCCGATTGGCCGAACAGGACGGTCAACAGCTTGCGCTGGACGCGCCGGCAGAGTTCGGCGGTTTCCTCATCGCGCCCGTGGAAGTAGGATCGCGATTCCTCGGAATAGGAAAACAATCCGAGCCACGGATTTTCCGGATCGATGACGACTGCGTCGTCTGCAGCAGTCACGCTCATGCGAGCCTCCCATTCGACAGTTCCTGTAATCGGCGCAGAAAATCAGGCGAGGGTTCGCCTTCCGGCACGCGCACGATATGCAGTGCCTTGAACTGGTCGGGTACCAATGCTTGCGCCTCGGGGGTGTCGTCGATGCACGCCGGCAGGATGAACACCGCGCCGCCGGCCATGTTGCGGGCGCGATCGACTGCGTAGCTCCATTCGCGGCGGAAGTAAGCCTCGTGCCGGCGTTGCGTCGTCGCCGAGATGATCGGCAGGAAAAAGCTGCAACGCGCAATGTTGGTGCGGATCTTGCGATCGTAATCGTCGCCGCCTTCAAGCCGATCGAGGTCGAACCAGGTCGTGATGCCAGCTTCGTCCATTGCTGCCTTGAGGCGCTGCACGGCTGGCAGATCTTCGCGTGCGTAGCTGATGAAGACGGCGTTCTCCGGCATTTCGCGCGATGGCGGCAGGAAGCGTTGCGGGGCATTGGCGGAACCGTTTGCCGACGCGACGGGATGTTGCCGCGCAGTCCAGCGCGCATGCAGTTCGGCAACGAACGCCTCAGCACCGCCGTAGACGCGTGTGCGCACGCTGACTTGTTGCAGGAAAGCCACCAGCCGTTCGTCCTTCATCGTGTGGTCGTCGGCGAACACCTCGGTGAAATCGCGCGGGTCGGACAACCGCTTGCGCTTGGCCATGCGCAGGAACAGCCGCGCCAGCCAGTTGGAAAAATCGCTTCCGATCAGCAACAGGTGGTTGTGTTCGAGTTCGTGGAAGAGTTTTTCCGGAGTCAGGTGTTCGGATTGCAATGCGCAGATGAATTCGAGCATGTCCTCGTCGGAGAGAACATAGGTCGGCGACGCCGACAACCTGCCAAGCAGGTGATAGACGACCGTGCGTTGCAGGCCGCTGCGTTCGGTCGGCAAATCGGCAACCCGATTTGGCGCATAGGCGATCACATCGGTAGACGCCTGCCCACCGTGGCGTTCGAGGTTGATCGCGTTTTCCAGCAGCGGATCGAACGTGGTGGTGACGAACACATCGAAGTCGGTGATCTGCGCCAGTTGGCGCAAGGCTTGCGGCGGTTCGAATTGCACCTCGCGCATGATCGAGCGCACCCGTGTGTAGGCTTCTTCGCGACGGCCATGCTGGCCGAGATAGCAGCACATCACATCGTTCAACGTGAGCGGTTGCGGCAGCCCGACCACGTCCACCGACAATCGCGCCGCGAGTTTTTCCGCCAGCCATTCGTACAAGGGACGCAGGCCCTGATCGGTCTGCACGCGCAACAGGTCGGGACCGATGATCGGGATGACCCGGCGTTCCTCGATGTAATTGAGCAAGTCGTCCCATGCGTCTTCGTCGAAGTTCTGCAACTGTTCTGCCGTAGCCGGGTTGGTCATCGTGTTTCCCGAGGTCTGGACGCTGGGCGAGGATTTGCTTGCAAGAGTGTAACGGTGTCTGGGCTGGATCGCGTCGCCATCGCGCGCAGCCTAGTCATGCCGGTGGCTCAGCGCCAGAATGAAATCCGTACTGGCGGACTTGAGGATTGATCGGGTTGCGCCGGTTCTCCGACCAGCAATTCGTGGCGTCCATTGGCGAGTCCCCGCACATCGATCACCGCAACTAGTGCCGGACGATGGGCCTTGGCATCGATGCCAAGATCGAAATGCAGGTTGGCCACGGGCTTGCCGTCGATCGTCAGCGGATGCAAGTTGCCGACGCAATCGACGAGCGCGCGCTGATGCTGCGCGGTGCTGTCTGTTTCTGATTCCTTGATCGCAACCGTACAGTGCTGGCGCATGGCGTCATTGTGTCGGCGCGGATCGATCGGAATTACCAACCGCAAGTAGGCATCAGGGATCATCTGCGATTGCACGAACGGTGCTGTTCCTAGCCGCGTGCTGTCGCGTTGATCGTCGTAGTGTTCAGGACGCAACACATCAGACGATCCATCCATCGCACTGGAGAGCAACGCGTAATTGCCGTATTGCTCGGGATTCTTCTCGAAGTCGATTTGGTAGATCGCCAGCGTGAGTGAGCCCATAACGATCAGGATGGTCATTGCAATCACGCGACGGTAGCCTGCGTTTCCCGACATCAGCAGCAAGGCAGGCGTCGCATTGCGGCCAAAACCGATGCGCGAATAGAAAGTGAAAATCG
>JBDSVN010000097.1:0-8658 GCA_039927175.1 Lysobacteraceae bacterium
GCCGCAGCACTGCCAGCGCTCGCCGCTGAACTTGGCGAAGATGGCGCGTCGCATCGACTGGGATGGTTGCGGCGCGAAACGCAGGGATGATGTCCCGCACGCGATTGTGGCCATCGATCAATCCGAATCATCGGGCTCGAAAAACGACCAGCGCACATCCGGGAATTCGCGGCGAAGATCGGTCTCGATCGCATTGATCCGAGCCACCAGATCGCCAGTGCGCAATTCGGGATCCATGTCCGCCTTCACTGCGACCAGGATGTCCGAGCCCAGGTGCAAGGTAATCACGTTGTGGACTTTGCGGATATTCGGTCGGGATTCGAGAAAATCGCAAATTTCCTTTCTCCGCAATGGTGCCACGCTCTGGCCGATCAACAGCGCCTTCACTTCGATCGCCACGAACAGCGCGACGACCATCAGCAAGACACCGATAGCGATCGTGCCGGCAGCGTCGTAGATCGGTTCACCGGTGAGCATCGTCAGGCCGACGGCGATCAACGCAAAAACCAGCCCGAGCAAGGCAGCGAGGTCTTCGCCAAAGATCACAATCAGTTCACTGCTGCGGCTCTCGCGAAACCAGCGCCAGAGCGAGCGGCCTTCGCGCACCTTGTCCACTTCAACCAGGCACGTCTGCATCGAGATGGACTCGAGGGCGATGCCGAACACCAATACCCCAACCGCCAGCCATGGCCGCGACAGCGCCGACGGATGCATCAACTTGTGAATTCCCTCGTACAACGAATACGCACCACCAACCGAAAACAGCATCAACGCGACCAGAAGCGACCAGAAATAGATTTCCTTGCCGTAGCCCAGCGGATAGTCGGGCGTGGGCGCCCGCTTGGCGCGCTTCATGCCGAGCAGGAGCAGGCACTGGTTGCCGCAGTCGGCGAGCGAATGCACGGCTTCAGCCAGCATCGCGCTGGATCCGGTGTAAAACGCCGCCACAAGTTTCGCCACGAAAATGCCGAAGTTGGCGCCGAGCGCAAAGAAGATTGTCTTGAGGGTATTGGCCTGGCCTGCCATTGCGATTCACGATGCTGGTTGGTGCGCGGACTCTAGCACCGAGGCCTCGCCAATCAACAGCAGACGACGCAGGCTTGCATCAATCCGAATCGTCCGGCTCGAAGAACAACCACTTCACCCGCGGGAATTGCTTGCGCAACTCGACCTCAACCGCGTTGATCTGGGCCACCAGTTCATCGCCGCGCAAGCTGAAATCCATCTCCGCCTGCACCGCGACCATGATGTCGGCCCCCATCTGCATGGTGATCAGGCTGAACACGCCTTTCACTTCGGGGCGGGCGTTGAAATACGCATAGATCGCGCGGTGCATCGCGGGCTCGACGCTCTGTCCGATCAGCAGTGCCTTGACTTCGATCGCGACGAACACGGCGACCACGATCAGCAACACGCCGATCAGCACGGTGCCAATCGCGTCGTACATGGGGTTGCCGGTCAGCATCGTCGCGACGACTGCAGCCAGCGCGACGGCGAGTCCAAGCAGCGCGGCTAGATTTTCGCCGAAGATCACGATCAGTTCGCTCTGCCGGCTCTGTCGGAACCACTGCCACAGGCTGCGTCCCTCGCGCGCTTTTTCTGCTTCCTGCATGCAGGTGCGCATCGACACACCCTCGGCGACCACGCTGAACAGCAACACGAAGATTGCCCACATCGGCTGCTGCAACGGCTCCGGATTGTGGAGCTTGTGCCAGCCTTCGTACATCGAGAACATGCCGCCGACCGAGAACAGCATCAACGCGACAAGGAACGACCAGAAATAGATTTCACGCCCGTGGCCGAGCGGATAATCCGGCGACGGCGGCCGTTGTGCCTGGCGCATGCCGAGCAGCAACAACAACTGGTTGCCGCAATCGGCGAGCGAATGCACGGCTTCGGCCATCATCGCACCCGATCCAGTGACCAATGCAGCGGTTAACTTGGCCACGAAGATCAGGAAATTCGCACCGAGTGCATGGAAGATCGTCTTGAGCGAGTCGGCGTTGCCTGACATTGTGGAGCCGTCTGATGCGGAAGTGGCCGGAATCTTAGCATCGCATCCGGCACCTGCTTGGCCGATTGGAGTCGATACTCGCCGCATCCGTGCAAAGGTGGGCAATCGCGATACCAGCGACGGAATCATTCCTTCAACATCGAGACTGATGAAACGCAGCCGACTCGCAGGACCTTGGCAGGAACGCATCGTCCTCCACGATATGCGCGAACTGCTGCTGCGCCCGATTGAGCCGGCCGACGCCGAGCCAATCCGCGCCGGCTTCATATTGCTCACGCCCGAGGAAATCCGCCTGCGTTATCAACATTCGGTGAATTCGTTGAGTGAGGATTACCTGCATCGGCTGACGCATCCGCGACGCGGCCGTGACTTCGTGCTCGTCATTGCCGAACCCGAACCACCGGGCGAGGCATTGATCGGCGCAGTCGCGCGCTTGTCGCAAATCGATGGCACACGCGAGGCCGAGTTTGCAATCCTGGTGTCGCACTTCCTCGCCGGCCACGGTCTCGGTCGCTTGCTGCTGAAGAAACTGGTGATGCATGCGCGATTGCGACGCCTTGACGCAATTATCGGCGACGTACTCAACAACAATGAGCCGATGCTGCAACTGGCCGAAGCACTCGGCTTCCAGCGCGAATCCACCGATTCCGCAAGCATGGTGCGCGTGCGCCTGAAGCTGGCACGAGAGATTCGCGAACCGTAGCGTGCGCTGCGCGCACGAATCGCAGGTTTTGCATGACCACCATTCGTGCGCACGGCGCACGCTACGCTAAACTGCACGGCTCCATGCAATCGTCCCTCCAGCTTCCAATTCCGGCGCTTCCGAAAGCAGGCCAGCAACGCGCGTATTGGCGCACGCCGGCCAGCCCGACTGCGCTCGCACTGGCGTTGACGCGCTGCGCGGAAACCCACGATGGCCTCGTGCTCGCGGTCGTGCGCGACACCCACGCGGCGCACATGCTGGAATCGGATCTACGCCTGCTGGCTGGCGCGTTGCCGGTACTGCATTTCCCCGATTGGGAAACCCTGCCCTACGATTTGTTCGGGCCGCATCCGGATATCGTTTCGCAACGTGTCTCCACCTTGTACGGATTGCCAAAGACTCGCCGCGGCGTGCTGGTGGTGCCGGTCGCGACATTGATGCAGCGGCTGTGCCCGCCTGGTTACATCGGCGCGCAATCGCTGTTGATCGCACGCGGCCAGAAGTTCGACCTGTTGCTTGAACAACGCCGTCTTGAAGCAGCCGGTTATCGCAACGTGCAGCAAGTGCTCGACCCCGGCGATTACGCGGTGCGCGGCGGCCTGCTTGATCTTTATCCGATGGGTGCGGACGAACCCTACCGCATCGAACTGTTCGACGATGTCATCGACACCATCCGCAGCTTCGATCCGGAGACGCAACTCTCGTCGCATCCGGTCGAATCGGTGCGGCTGCTGCCGGCGCGCGAATTCCCGCTCGATGAAGCCAGCATCAAGCGCGTGCGCGAACAGTTGCGCGAACGCTTCGATATCGACACGCGCCGCAGCGGCCTGTACCAGGATTTGAAGGAAGGCAGTACGCCGGCGGGTATCGAATATTATCTGCCGCTATTTTTCGAGAACACAGCGAGCCTGTTCGATTACGTCGCCAACGACACGCTGGTCGTGCTCGGTGAGGATTCGCTCGATGCCAGCGACACTTTCTGGTCGCAAACCAGCGAGCGCTGGGAACAGCGTCGCCATGATCTCGAACGGCCAATCCTGCCGCCGGATGAACTCTATCTGTCGCCGGATGCGTTGCGCGAACAACTCAATCGCCACAAGCGCGTCGAGGTTTGCGGCGAATCGCATCCGAAACGTGTCGAAGCGTTGTCTCTCGGCGACCAACCCGCGCCGATCCTGCCGCTCAATCAGAAAAACGAAGCGGCTGCGGCTGCGCTGAAAAGTTTTCTCGCGAATTATCCGGGCCGCGTGCTGGTTGCTGCCGATTCCGCAGGCCGGCGTGAAGCCTTGCTTGAACAGTTCGCACTGGCGAATCTTGTGCCGACGGCCGTTCCGGGATGGCAGGCCTTTCTCGGCACGGACGGCGCACGCTTCGCCATCACCGTCGCGCCGTTCGAAAACGGATTCGCACTTAACGAACCCGCGCTGTGCGTGCTCACGGAACGTCAATTCAATCCCGAGCGCGCACCCGGCATGCGCCGTCGGAAACGCTCAGGCCGCGATCCCGACACCATCATCCGCGACCTCGGCGAACTCGCGGTCGGTGCGCCAATCGTGCACGAGGCACATGGCGTGGGTCGCTATCGTGGATTGATCACGCTAGATGCCGGCGGCGAACGCGCCGAATATCTCGAAATCGAATACGCGAAGGGCGACAAGCTCTACGTGCCAGTCGCACAGTTGCACTTGGTGAATCGCTATTCCGGCGCATCGCCGGAATCCGCGCCATTGCATTCACTTGGGGGCGAGCAATGGCAGAAAGCCAAGCGCAAGGCCGCCGAGCGCGTGCGCGATGTCGCCGCGGAGTTGCTGGAAATCCAGGCCAAGCGGCAGGCGCGTGAAGGGCTCTCGATCACCGTCGATCGTGCGATGTACGAACCGTTTGCGGCGAGCTTCCCGTTCGAGGAAACGCCCGACCAGTTGCAGGCGATCAATGCGGTGATCCACGATCTTGCGATACCGCAGTCGATGGATCGCGTGGTCTGCGGCGATGTCGGCTTCGGCAAGACCGAAGTCGCGGTGCGCGCGGCGTTCGTCGCTGCGAGCTCCGGGCGACAAGTCGCCGTGCTGGTGCCAACGACATTGCTCGCACAACAACATGGGCAAACCTTCCGCGACCGTTTTGCCGATTGGCCGATGCGCGTCGAAGTGATTTCGCGCTTCCGTTCAACGGCCGAAATCAAGGCTGTGTTGAACGAACTCGCCGAAGGTCGTGTCGACGTGATCGTCGGTACGCACCGATTGTTACAGAAGGACGTGCGCTTCAAGAACCTCGGGCTGGTGATTGTCGATGAAGAGCAACGCTTCGGCGTGCAGCAGAAGGAAGCGCTGAAAAAACTGCGCGCCGAGGTGAACCTGCTCACGCTGACCGCCACGCCGATTCCTCGCACGCTGAACATGGCGATGTCGGGCTTGCGCGAACTCTCGCTGATCGCGACCGCGCCCGCGCATCGGCTCGCGGTAAAAACCTTCCTCACGCCGTGGGATCCGGCGTTGCTGAAGGAAGCCTTCCAGCGCGAGATTTCGCGCGGTGGGCAGATTTATTTCCTGCACAACCAGGTCGAGAGCATCGATCGAATGGCACGTACGCTGTCCGAACTGATGCCCGAAGCGCGCATCCGCATCGGCCACGGCCAGATGCCCGAGCGCGAACTCGAACAGGTGATGCTCGGCTTCCAGCGCCAGCGCTTCAACGTGTTGCTGTGCACGACGATCATCGAGTCGGGCATCGACATTCCGAACGCGAACACGATCATCATCGATCGCGCGGATCGCTTTGGCCTCGCGCAGTTGCACCAGTTGCGCGGTCGCGTCGGCCGCTCGCACCACCGTGCCTACGCCTACCTCGTGGTACCCGACAAGAAATCGCTGACCGGCGACGCGGCCAAACGACTCGAAGCGATCGCGGCACTCGATGAACTCGGCGCAGGTTTCACGCTCGCAACGCACGATCTCGAAATCCGCGGTGCCGGCGAACTGCTTGGCGCCGAACAGAGTGGCCAGATCGCGGAAGTCGGATTCAGTCTCTACACCGAACTGCTCGAACGCGCCGTGCGCTCGATCCGCGAAGGCCACCTGCTCGATCTCGACGCGGAAGCCGACCACGGCCCGGAAGTCGAGCTGCACATCCCTGCACTGATACCCGAGGATTACCAACCCGATGTGCACGCGCGTCTGACGCTGTACAAGCGCATCGCCAGCGCACGCGACATCGATGCATTGCGCGAACTGCAGGTCGAGATGATCGACCGCTTCGGCCTGCTTCCGGATCAGGTGAAACATCTGTTCGCGATCGCCGAGCTGCGTCTCGCCGCAACGCCGATTGGTATCCGCAAACTCGATCTCGGTGCGAACGGCGGCCGGATCGTGTTCACCGCGAAACCGAACATCGACCCGATGGACGTGATTCGCCTCGTGCAGTCGCAACCAAAAACCTACCAGATGGAAGGTGGCGACAAATTGCGCCTGAAGCTGGAATTGCCGGATGCCGCTTCGCGCCTGCGCACGGCGCGTGGATTGTTGATCGCATTGGGCGGTCGCGTGGACGGTACTGCACGCGGACACAACTGATTCCGAAGTTTTCGCCTCGCCCTGGACACGTGTAATCTGGTTGTCTCTCCGACGAGTGGAACTCCCATGTCCGAGCTGCCCATGTCCGAGCTGCCTCCCTTGATCCGCGACCAGCGCAAGATCGACGCCGACCACTTGCGCCTGTTGGCGGTCTTCCATTTCGTGATGGCTGGATTGTGCGTCCTCGGCATCGGATTTCTTTGCCTCCATTACGTGTTCATGCACGCGATGATGACGAATCCGGCAATGTGGAAGAACCCGTCGAGCAGCGGGCCGCCACCGGCAGAGTTCATGGCGATGTTCGTCTGGTTCTACGCCATGTTCGGCGCGATCTGTCTGCTTGCTGGCATCGCCAACCTGCTTTCCGGCTTGTTCCTGCGGAAACGAAAATTCCGGGTGTTTTCGCTGATCGTCTCAGGTTTCAACGTGCTCCAGTTTCCGTTCGGGACCATCCTCGGCGTGTTCACCATGATCGTGCTGCTGCGCGATTCCGTCCGTGAAGTGTACGAACGCTGATTTGTCGCAAACCGGATTACATCCGATTGCCGCACGCTGCTCCGGTATACGGTGCGTTGAAAGAAATGACGTGACTGGCTTCTGTTTAATGAATGGTGGAATTGTTTCCACCGTGCCCGCTTCGGTAAATCCACTATCTGGAGACGCAGCATGTCCTTGAAGGTCATTGGCGCAGGTTTCGGTCGCACCGGCACGATGTCTGCCTACACGGCGCTCAACCAGCTCGGTTTCCCGTGCTATCACATGGTCGAGGTGCTGCAGAACAAGGCCAATGCATCACATCTCGATTTCTGGCGAAAGGTGGCGAACGCACCTGCAGGAATGCAGCACGATTGGGAGCGGGTCTTCGCGAACTACTCGGCAGCGGTGGATAATCCTGCGTGCTGCGTGTGGCGCGAGCTGCTGGTTGCGTATCCCGATGCCAAGGTACTGTTGACATTGCATCCTGGCGGCGCGGATGCGTGGTACGACAGCACAATGGACACCATCTATTTCACCGAATCGATGTGGCAGTTCAAGGTGCTGGAAATTGCCACACCATTCGGGCGCAAGTTCGGCGACATGTCGCACAAGCTGATCTGGCAACGCTCGCACCGGGGCACGATGGACGATCGCGCCAAGGCAATCGCCTACTACCGGCAGCACATTGCGGATGTGAAGGCTGCGGTTCCACCAGATCGGCTGCTGGTCTTCACCGTCAACGAAGGCTGGAAGCCACTATGTGATTTTCTCGGCGTGCCGATTCCGGAAACGCCCTTCCCAAACGTCAATGATCGCGCGAGCATCAAGAAAGTGCTGAAGGGAATGACGCGTGGTGCGTATGTGATACTCGGAATAGGCGCAGCTGTGATTGCGGGCATAGTTTACGGGGCGCTGCGGTTTCTGCACTGACAGCGTCGAATCGTAATTCCAACAGACACCACTTGCACATAAACTGCAGCTTCGCCCAGACGGAGAAACCACATGCACCAGGCTTCGCAGCGCCACGTATCGATTGGGCTCGCCACGCTGTTGTGTGCGCTCGCGATTGGCAGCCAACCGGTTTGCGCCTCGGACAACAGCGACCTCTCCGCGCAATGGACAACAAAAATGACGCCGCAAGTGCTCGCATGGCGCCGTGACCTGCACCAGCATCCGGAATTGAGCAATCGCGAATTTCGCACATCGGCACTGGTCGCAAAACAGTTGCAAGCGCTCGGCCTGGAAGTGAAGACGAATGTCGCGCACACCGGTGTCGTCGCGTTGCTCAAAGGCGGCAAGCCCGGACCGAGGCTTGCGATCCGCGCCGACATGGATGCGCTGCCGGTGACCGAGGAAGTTGATCTTCCGTTCAAGTCGCTCGCGCACGGGCAGTACAACGGCCACGATGTCAGCGTGATGCATGCTTGCGGCCACGATGGTCATACCGCGATGCTGCTCGGAATCGCCACCGCGATGGCAGACATGCGCAAGGATCTTCACGGCGAAGTGCTTTTCATCTTCCAACCTGCCGAGGAAGGGGTTCCGACCGGCGAAGATGGCGGCGCGTCGATGATGCTGAAGGAAGGCATGTTCCGCGACTTCAAGCCCGACGCCGTGTTCGGCATGCACGTGGTGAGCTTCTTGAATACCGGAACCGTCGAAGTGCATTCCGGACCGACAATGGCCGGATCCGACACTTTCGCGATGACCGTACACGGCCGCCAGACGCATGGTGCGATGCCGTGGAATGGGATCGACCCGATCGTGACTTCGGCGCAAATCATCACTGCCGCGCAAACCATCGTCAGTCGCAGGCTCGATATCGGCTCGCTGCCGGCGGTGTTGACCTTCGGCGTGATCCAGGGCGGCACGCGCTTCAACATCGTGCCGGACAA
>JBDSVN010000098.1:0-4108 GCA_039927175.1 Lysobacteraceae bacterium
CGCGGGCGAAATGCAGATCGGATTCCGCGATCGCGATGTCACCGTGAGGTCTGGCGAGATGTTCGTGGTACCGAAGGGCATTGAACACATCACCCGTGCGGCACGCGAATGCAGCGCGTTGATCATCGAGCCTCGCGGCGTGGTCAATACCGGCGAAACAGGCGGTGGGTTGACGGCGCAGAATGATGTCTGGATATGAAGGAACAGAAGATGCGCATTGAAACCGTTGCCGTTCATGCTGGCGCCGAACCTGACGCGCAGACCGGCGCAATGGCGCCGCCCATCCACCTCGCCACCACGTTCGAGCACGGACCCGCCGGCGAACGTATGGCAGGCTACGAATACCAGCGCGAGGGCAACCCGACCCAGGATCGTCTCGAAGCCGCGCTGGCCGAACTCGAAAGAGGCGAAGCGGCATTGGCGTTTGCATCGGGCATGGCGGCGATCGCAGGCTTGCTCGAATCACTGCCGAGTGGATCGCGCATCCTGATTCCCGACGATTGCTATACGGGAACGCGCGTCCTCGCCAATGAGTTCCTGCCGCAACGTGGCGTGACCGCGACGCAGGTCGATATGGCGAATGCCGATGCGGTTCGCGCAGCAGCCAAAGGTGCAGCGCTGATCTGGATCGAAACGCCATCGAACCCACGGATGAAAATCTGCGACATCGCAGCGCTCGCAAAAATCGCGCACGACGCGGGCGCTACGCTGGTATGCGACAACACCTTCGCGACACCGGTGCTTCAGCAGCCGCTGTCACTTGGGGCGGACGTGGTGATGCATTCGACCACCAAGTATTTCGGTGGCCACAGCGATGTGCTCGGCGGTGCATTGGTGTTCGCGAAACGCGATGAATTGTTCGAGCGCGTTGCCCACCGCCGCCATCTCACCGGCGCGATCCTCGCTCCCTTCAGTGCGTGGCTCACGTTACGCGGTTGTCGCTCGATGCCAGCGCGGATGGCGATGCATTGTTCAAATGCGCGCCGTGTTGCCGAATTCCTCGCGTCGCATCCTGCAATCGAGCGGGTGAATTATCCCGGCCTGCCCACGCATCCTGGCCACGCCATCGCTGCGCGGCAGATGCGTGATTTCGGCGGCATGCTCAGCATCGAATTGCGCGGCGGCCGCGAAGCGGCACTGGCGATGGCATCGCGACTGCGCGTGTTCACCAACGCCACCTCACTCGGTGGCTGCGAATCGCTGATCGAACACCGTGCGTCGGTGGAAGGTGAACATCCGGTATCGCCGCAAAACCTGTTGCGGATTTCGGTGGGAATCGAACATGTTGATGATCTGATTGCGGATCTGGATCAGGCCCTTCGGGCTTGATCAAATCGCATCATTTCATCGGTCATGGTTTGAGTAACACGGAACCATGCGGATATCGCTAATTCGATGATGTCTGAAGCCTCTTCGGGCCAGTTCGCATCCAACACGTCGGCATCACCAGTACCGTGGTGTTTTAGTTGATTCGGAAAATGGAATATTCGATCGACGACATCTTCGGTTGTCGTGCGCTCACCTTCCTGATCGGAAATCGCAACGACTAGATCAGCAAATGCGTCGATACCCTTGTCACGTACGCCTGTGACTGATTCGCCAAGTCGACGAATCAATTCGTGTGACGCACGCGCAAGGGTGATCGCACTGACGAAGTCGCTTTGATCAAGATAGAGGGAAATTCCTCTATCAAGTTGCATCTTGGCAATGTCTATCTTCGTGATGGCGGTCATTACCAATCGCCTACATTCGCCATTGACACCCACGGCTCTGCCGGCAGCAACGGATCATCCTTCTGCAACAACTCGATCGAAATCAGATCCGGCGAGCGCACGAAAGCCATATGGCCGTCGCGCGGTGGGCGGTTGATCGTCACTCCCATCGATTCCAAGTGGGTGCAAGTCGCATAAATGTCATCGACGCGGAATGCGAGATGGCCGAAGTTGCGGGCGCTACCGTAATCATTACTTGAATCCCAATTGTGGGTGAGTTCGATCTCGGCTTCGGGGCTTTCCGGAGCCGACAAAAAGACGAGGGTGAACTTTCCCTGCGGTACGTCACGGCGACGCACTTCGCGCAAGCCAAGCCCTTCGCAATAGAAACGCAGCGAGGCGTCGAGATCGCGCACGCGCACCATGCTGTGTAGAAATTTCATCGATGTGTCTCCGTCAATCCAGGTACAGATCAGTCAACAACGGCTGCGATGGATCGACCGCGTAGCCCGAGAGGTCGGTGATGCCGTGTTCGGCCAGGATGTCCTCGTCGATCACGAAGCGTCCGCACAGCTCACGCGATGGCGTGGTCAGGATAGCGTGCGCTGCATCGGCAAGGATCTGCGGCGTGCGGCACTGCGCGGCGGAGACACCGGGGATCATCTTGATCGCGTCGGTCGCGATCACCGAGCGCGGCCACAACGCATTCACGGCCACACCTTGTGGTCCGAACTCGGCGGCAAGGCCAAGAGTGACGAAACTCATGCCCATCTTCGCCAGCGTGTAGGCCGTGTGCGGGCCCCACCATTTCGGATCGAGCGTTGGCGGCGGTGCGAGAGTGAGGATGTGCGGATTCGCGGCCTTCAACAGTTCTGGAAGACAGGCTTGCGAGCACAGGAAGGTGCCGCGCGCGTTGACTTGCTGCATCAGGTCGAAGCGCTTCATCGGCGTATCCAGCGTGCCGCGCAGCCAGATCGCGCTGGCGTTGTTGACGAGGATATCGATGCCGCCGAACGTGTCCACGGTCGCGGCGACGGCTGCGCGCACCTGTTCCTCTTCGCGGATATCACACTGGATCGCCAACGCACGACCACCAGCTTCTTCGATAGCTTTCGCTGCGGTGTGGATGGTCCCCGGTAATTTTGGATTGGCAACGGCGGATTTCGCCACCACCACGATGTTGGCTCCGTCGCATGCGGCGCGCAGGGCAATCGCCAACCCGATTCCGCGCGATGAACCGGTGATGAAGAGTGTCTTGCCACGAAGATCGGACATGCTGCGTCTCCTTGTTTAAATGCAGATGGTAAGCCGCAACTGCAGTGCATTTGCACGAATGCGCATCGACTCGCCGGTTATTCCTCCTGCAATTGCGGAATCAGTTCGAGCAGGCGCTGCAGGCGCGCTTCGGGATCGGATTGCTGCAACAGCATCTGGCGATCTGCGAGTGCAATCGGCAGCATTTCTGCAAGCCTCCAACTCACCCATCGAGCATCTTCGTATTCGGTCGTCGCAGCGCGCGCATGGATGCCACCCATCTGTTCGATCAACCGTCGCAACAGCGTCGCCAGCAAATCATGTTCGATCGCAAGCGGCACAAATTCTGGCTCATCCAGCCACGCGATATCGGCAACGATCAATCCATTGTCGCGAACGCGCGTGCGCTCGACATGAAAACGGCGAACGCCTTGCACGGTGATGCCGAGCAGGCCGTCGGGCAAGGTATCGAAATCCACGATGCGCGCTTCGGTACCAACCGCAACCGGCAACGGCCGCTCACGGTGTCCTGCCTCACGCGACACTTGTCCATCCATGGACTGCGAGGATTTTCCGGCTTCATCGCCATCGAGAATCAGGCAAACGCCGAAGCCGTTGCCCTCGCGACAACAACTGCGCACCAAATCGAGATAGCGCGGTTCGAAGATTCGCAGCTGCAATTGCGCGCCAGGTACCAGCACACAATGCAACGGAAAAAGTGGAAGCGAATTTGCCGGCATCATGCCCAGTTTAATGCGGTCGTCGCAAAGGTGTCAGGCTTCCTGCAATCGCGCCAGAAAACGGCGTGGCGCACCTTCGAAGCCGCCATTGGACATGAACACGACATGGTCGCCGTCGTGCGCGATCGATGCCAATCGCGCAATCAATGCATCGACATCGGCCACGGCGATGCCCTCGCCACGCAATGCGGAAATGACTGCGCTCGCATCCCACGGCAGCTCGGCCCGTTGCAGGAAGACGACAGCATCGGCTCCATCAAGCGACGGCGCGAGTTCAGCAGAGTGCGCGCCGAGCCGCATCGAATTGCTGCGCGGTTCCATCGCGACCACGATGCGCGCGCTGCCAACGCGTGCGCGCAAGCCGGCGAGCGTGGTGCGGATCGCGGTCGGATGGTGGGCGAA